>NZ_JAAHFV010000117.1:0-17041 GCF_010672755.1 Moorena sp. SIO1F2 | reverse complement strand
AGGAAGTCCCGACCGGCTATTTGGTCTATACAGCTCGTTACTGTTAGTAATTAATCCAATTTAGCGTTATCTTGTACTCTCTGTAACAAACACAAGGGCAGGGATATAGCCTCGGTTGCACCAGGGGTAAATTGTCCCTGGTGCATCTCATATTTGTAAAAAATAAGGGGCGGGGGCGCGGGAAGTGTGGGAATTTTTGCCTAATTTCATCCATTGAGATGCACCCAATTGTCCCTGACACTGAAACGGCTACAAGTTAGATGGCAAGAGGGGTTTGAGAGGTCAAGTAGGTTTAATGGGGTGAGTCGATCGACAAAAATTGGTGCTAACTCGAAAAATTCCAAAATAGGGTTTTGATATCGTCTTAAAGGTGTAGAGACAAAAGACAGAAAATAAAAACTTTGTCCAATGTCGAAACCTGACAAGGTATTCCATCGTAAACGTCAAATCATCAAGGAAAAGAAATCAATCATGGGAACTAACACTATCAATTCTAACTCTGTACTAGCTAATGGTTCTGCACTAGCTAATGGTTTGGCACTAGCTAATGGTTCTGAAGTAACTAGTCAGGCTAACGCTGCTTACGTCACCCACCTACCAGTTTTGAAAAAGGGAAAAGCCGGTCAAGCTGTCCGCTTTCTCCAGCAGTTCTTAAATTGCTACATGGGCTATTATTTGGTTATTGACGGACAGTTTGGCTCCCAAACAGAACAGGTAGTAATGAAGTTCCAAAGCGACTACAACGAAACCCTCTACGAATCTGATCCTAACCACTTGATTGTTGATGGGATTGTCAGTAAAAAAACCTATCGTGCCATCGATGATATCTTGACTCTACGGTCATGCTAAATAAACACTTTGGCAAAGGGACTGAGGCCGTGGGCCACGCGGGGCGCGTTCGGAGCAGGGGAAAGAGGCCGTATTCAGAATATTTTGCTAGTTAAATAGCCTAAGAACCCTTGTACCGTAAGCTTTCTGAGTTTTTTAACTGTCGGTTTAGCATAAAAGGTACTGAAGAACCAATATCTTTTGCTAAAGATCCCGAATTAGTGCGTTCCCGTAGCGTGACCTACGGTCAATCGCGAAGCACTGCCCTTTGGGCTAATCCCTGATCTTGTCGGGTGCGTTAACCAAGTGTAACGCACCTCTTTAACTATCAGTAATACTTTCCCATAGCAGCTCTTTGCTGAGCATCGCTTATCCTAGGGTTAACACTCCCATGGGAAAATCCACAACTAAACGCTTTGTTCGTAACCACAAAACACCTAAAAGACTATTCACCAGTTGATCTCCTCCGGGTGCATCTCATTTTTGTTGTTTGACAAGGTGGTGCGTTACGGGGCGGGCTGTCTAAACCCTGGCGCTTGAGCGGAAAATGAGGCCCCCCTAACACACCCTACGCAACTTTTTTACAAATATGAGATGCACCCTCTCCTCCTAACACTTCAACCGTAAACTCCTCTTCCTCAATAACCACCTTTCCCTCATATAGCGTTTGTATTTGAGATGTGAACATAGGATTGATATCTCAAGGGAACAGGGAACAGGGAACAGGGAACAGTAGTCAAGATATCCGAGCAGTTTTTGGTATTATGATAAATCATCAGTAAACCCTGTATCTAACAGTGCCATTACGGCAAAAATCTCTCCATCATCAGACATCAAGCCAATTTCAAAAAACAACTCTCCTCGACTATTACGGCGGTTTGCATAACTATCAGGTACACAGGATTGTTTTCCTTCTTCCCTCTTCCCTCACTTCCCCTCCTGGGAGGGGTTAGGGGTGGGTTACTCTTCCCTGCTCCCTGCTCCCTGCTCCCTGCTCCCTGCTCCCTAAAAAACCAGAACTTTGTACCTAAATGAATTGCAAACCGCTTTAAATTCACCTTGGATCATATTATACCACAAGTTCCCGTTTCATTAATTCGCATAATAATACACTTTTTACCTGGATGTTGAGAACGGTATTTTGCCAGTGCTACCTTTTCATCTTCATCGATAAAATACTCCCCACTATCAGGTTCAATAATAATAAACCAATCATAATGCTCTTGAATCAATACGGTGCGTTACATTTCATGCTTCGCACCCTACAACTTACATAACGCTCCATAAACTAGCCAATTATTCGGGTATAGATGATCAGCTTTCTCAATAACTTCAACCGCCCTTTTATTTTCACCCCTATCAGACAAAAACCGGGAATAATAACACCAGCCATGAGGATTATTTGGGTACTCCTCAGTAAACTGCTTCAATATAGCCACGCTTTTTGCCGACTCTCCTCGCAACCGATAATAGTCAGCCTGCAACTTATGAGCATCAGCGGAGTGGGGAGCCAGTTTCAATACAGCATTAACTATCTTTTTAGTCTGCTTCCCTTCCTTACCCAATACTAATTTCATCCGGCAACGATAGGCCAAGCGTCGTTTTAAAACTGAGTAATCACCAGGGGCTAACTCTTCTGCTCTACTTAACCTCAACTCTGCTGACTGAAAATCACCCAGTATTAGGAGTGCATCATAACTGTGAATCATAGCAACAATATCATCTGGCTGAAGTAACAAGATTTGCTCAAAAGCTTTCAAAGCAGCGTGAGCATGATCCAGTTCCATCTCAACCCGCCCCAATGCCAGCCAGTGAGACGGATTTTCTGGCTCAGAAGATGCGGCTGTCTCAAAGGCTTTTACTGCTTTCTCTGGCTGACGGCGACAGACCTCTATCAAACCCCGGATATGATGCCCAGTAGCAACATTACTGGATAATGGCAAAGCACTCTCATAAACCTCAATTGCCTTAGCCACCTCTCCCATCAACTGTAAAAGTTTCCCCAGTTTCAACCTTACCTGAATTAATTGAGATTGCCGCTCAATAACTTGGTCATACTCCTTAACAGCCTGCTCCCAGTTTCCACTTTCATAGAGTAAATCAGCCAATTCCAACCGTTTTTTCCATCCAGAGGGATACTGCTGCACATAGTTAGTTAAGGTTTTCAACTTCTGCTGTTTTCGGGTGGTTTTTTTATCTAATAACAGTTGTACATTTAACTCGACCTTTGAAGACTGAGATAAGGTTACCAAACAGGGGTTAGTGTTTCTAGACATATCGCTGTTATCGCATAATTTATTTTATCATTAATTTGCTCAAAATGGCACTCTTTTGTCTTCGCATTTTGAGATGGAATCACGGATTGTTTAGTTTTAAATTCATCCCAAATCTCATCCTTGTCAATCTCTTTTAACAAGGGGGAAGAATCATCTATTCCTGATAGATACCGCTTCAACTGCTTTTCCATAATTGCTCGCCCCTTTTGAATGCGTTTGTAAACGTTATCCACCGAGAGAGCAAGTTTTTTGGCAATGTCTGGGTAGGGTATATCTTGGTAAAAATGCAGCACAAAAGGCTCTCGCAGTTGGGGAGACAGAGCCTCTATTTCACGGCGGATGTACATTCGTAACTCGCGACGGAGAATAGCTGACTCAGGAGAGTACTCACTAGAAGCTAATGTCTGGTGTTCTCCCACTGCCATTTCTTCAATGCTCTCCATACCGATTGCACCTCTCTGGCGTTTTCGATGCAGATCTACGCAGAGGTTATGAGTCATTCGAGTTAGCCATGCTTTGGGATTAGTAATTTTTTCGGCGTGGTGTGGTAGTTTCTCCCACGCCTTGATTCTGGCCAGACTTAATGCTTCTTCAGCATTGGTGCGATCGCCTCCCATCCAAGTTACGCACCGACCGTAAAGATAGTCTTGATTGACCAGCCATAACTGCCAAAAGGCAGTGCGATCGCCAAGAGATATACTTTTTAATAGATTAATCTCGTCTAATTTTGTTTCTGTTTTCATTTTTTTGAAGAAAATTGAGTGAACTCTAAGTAGTCGTACAAAATTAGGTTTAACTGTCGAGATAGGGAACAGGGAGCAGGGAGCAGGGAGCAGGGAGCAGGTAAGAGTAACCCACCCCTAACCCCTCCCAGGAGGGCAGGGCTGTTTCATTCTCGCAAAAAATAGATGGGGAGATGGGGAGATGGGGAGATGGGGAGAATTTTGGACTAATACTCGGGATTTTGGGCAAATTTATCGTTCCCTTACACCAAGGCCGTTAACAAATTGTTAGTGATTTGAGTTGATTGAAGGCGGTTAATTCGTAAGATTTTAATGACTAAATTTGGGCATTTTTCGGTAAATTTTAGTTTATTTCCCTATCCCCCTATCCCCCTATCCCCCTATCTCCAATAATCGTTAACTTACTAAAGTTTGAAACAGCCCTGCTCCCAGGAGGGGAAGTGAGGGAAGAGGTAAAAAATAATGTGTACCTCATAGCTATGAAAAACCCTGTATATATTAATTTTGATACTGCATCAGTTGTTTTTGTTTAGCGTAAATGCTTTTCAGGTGCTTCTTAACAGTATTGATGCTGATATATAGCTGCTGTGCAATTTCTTCGTAAGTTAAGTTGGCTTTTTTAAGTAACCATACTTCCTTCTCCCGGTGACTTAAGCCATATTTAATAGCATCAGTGATAGCGGAATTTTGGGTAGATTGATGTTTATCTTCTAGGGTGACTAACAGATAATGATTTCGGGATAACTCTAACGTTAACCATCTAACCCTAACCCGAAAGTTAACTGACTTATTCACTTGAATTTCAGCTTCGATAATTAGTTTGAGATCGCTAAACAACTCACGACTATCAATTAATGATTCGCAAACTCGCCAAATTGGCTGAGGGATAGAGTTTATCGGTGACTTACCTTGAGAGATTTGAGAGCACATTCGACGTCCACACTCATTGGCATGAAACAACTCTTGGTTAGTAGTTATAATCAGCACCCCATCAACAAAGCCTTCAATAATTGCTTTGAGCAGTAATGGCAAACCTTCTTCTGAATCTAACTCTGGCTTACTGCTTTCGGGTTTAGTCGCTTCTACTTTGATTGATTGTGGTAAACTACAATAGTGTTTAAAGTGTTTGACATAATCTAGTTTTTTATCCGGTTTATGAAGCTCATATGTGCTTGAACAAACTTGGCTTAACTCAATATTAATGGGTTTTGTAAAGAGTTTTTGATTAGTCATGGTGAACCTTGATTATGAGAAATTAATTGGGCTTATTCCAAATGCAATTGATCAACTAATTGGTTGTTTTACGTTTTCCATTTAGCGATCAAATTATTTCTATTTTTAGCACCCCACTGGCGCTGCTGAAATTATTTCCAAAGATAAATTCGCTGTAATCAGCTAGGTTATCTAGTCCAAGGAAGTTGAGCCAAATTTCTAACAATAGCCATAACGTTGTTCTTGCCAACAGTTTTTTAGAGAGCACATTCATGGTTTTATTTAGGATAAAATTCCTAGAATATATAGCAGTTTTGAATTGGGTGAGGTACTTTCCTCCTTTGGCCGACTCCATCGCTATTGCCTTTTGCCTTCCCCCCTTCCGGGCGGGGGGTTAGGGGGGATTCCTTTTGCCTTAAATTGCTATATATTCATCAAACCCCACTGCATACTGACTTACCGCCTGAGATGATCTGACTTGTGACTAAATTGTGAAGAATTTGTGACTGAATTTTCCTTTGTCAATGGTATAATCCCTACAGTCATGATCAAATGAGCCATGCCTAGGTCGCTCAAAGTCCGTCAGGAATGCATTGAAAAAGTTAAACTGGCAGTCAGGCGTAACGGTTTTCCGAGCCAGAGGGCTTTGGCGGAAGATGTCGGGTTTGCCTTAGCCACAGTCAGCAACTTCCTGACCGGTAAACCCGTTGACTATATTACTTTTGAAGAACTTTCTCAGAAATTGGCACTGGAATGGAGAGCCATTGCCAATTTGGATTTTGACCCGCCATCCCAGGCTGTAGATGATCTGTCATCCCAGACTGTAGATCAAAAGCCACAAATCAGAAGCTCTAGCAAACGCCAAGACTTGGGAGAAGCAATTGATGTTACCAATTTCTACGGGCGCAAGGAAGAATTAGCCACACTCAAACAATGGATTATTAATGACCATTGCCGACTGATTACCTTAATTGGCATGGGTGGAATTGGTAAAACAACTTTGTCTGTCAAGTTAGCCCAGGGTCTACAATCGGAATTTCAGTACCTGATTTGGCGAAGTTTGCGTAATGCGCCACCCATTCACGAGCTTTTGACGGACCTGATTGGGTTTTTGTCCGATCAGCAAGACACCACTTTACCAGAAAGCTTAGATGGTAAAATCTCCTGTTTAATCGAATATCTGCGGGCAGAGCGTTGTTTGTTCATCTTAGATAATGTAGAGTCAATTCTATCCCCTGACCAACGGGCAGGAGCCTATCGCCCAGGATATGAAGGCTATGGGCAACTCCTCAGAAGCTGGGGCGAGACTAACCATCAAAGTTGTCTGGTGTTGACCAGTCGGGAGAAACCCAGAGAAATTAGAAACAAAGAAGGTGTAAACGCTCCGATTCGTTCCCTGAGGTTACCTGGCTTAACCGAGGGAGAAGGGAAGAAAATTCTCGCGGAAAAAGGCTTTTCTGTCTCAAAAGACGAATGTCAAGCACTGGTAGAGTTTTATGCAGGCAATCCTTTAGCATTGAAGATTGTTGCCACGACAATTTATGAGTTGTTTGACGGCGATGTGGCTCAGTTTTTAGAAGAAGGCACTATTGTCTTTGGTGATATTTCCGATTTAATGGACCAGCAGTTTAATCGCTTGTCAACTTTAGAACAACAGGTGATGTACTGGCTGACCATTAATCGAGAATGGGTCTCATTTAAGGAGCTACAAAGGGACATTATTCCGGCTGTTTCATTCAAACATTTATTAGAAACCTTAGAATCTCTACAATTGCGCTCAATGATTGAGAAGACTTCGGGAAAATTTACTCAACAACCCGTGGTGATGGAGTATGTCAGCGATCGCTTAATTGAACAGATTTTCTGCGAAATTCAAACGGTAGAAATAGCACTATTGGAGCGCTGTGCCTTAATCAAAGCCCAAGCCAAAGATTATCTGAGAAATGCCCAAATTCAGCTGATTCTCAAACCGATTACCGAGCAACTACTCAACCTGCTTGGTCTCCCAGAAAATGTCCAAAACTATTTGAATCAAATTTTATCAAAACTGAAGTCTTTTCCCCCTCGAAAACCCGGATATGCCGGGGGCAATGTTCTCAATTTACTCTGGCAGCTTAATCTTGACCTGAGTGGCTATGATTTTTCTAACTTAACGGTTTGGCAAGCTTACCTACAGGGCATGAATTTGCATCGAGTCAACTTCGCCAATGCCGATTTAAGTAAGTCGGCTTTGACTCGCACCTTAGGGGGGGTTTTATCAGCGACCTTTAGCCCAGATGGGAAACTCCTGGCAACTAGTGTTGATAATGAGATTTGGTTGTGGGACGTTGCCAACATTAAACAAATTATTACCTGCAATGGTCACAAGGCTTGGGTGCAATCCCTGGCTGTTAGTCCAGAGGGAGAAATTTTAGCCAGTGGTAGTAACGACCAAACGATCAGGTTGTGGAATGTCCAGACCGGGCAATGTCTGAAAACATTGCGAGGTCATACCAGTTGGGTGCAATCCCTAGGGTTTAGTCCAGACGGGGAAATGTTAGCCAGTGGTAGCCATGACCAAACGGTAAAGCTGTGGAATGTTCACACTGGAAAATGTCTGCAAACCTTGTCAGGCCATAGCAATCCGGTATTTTTTACTACCTTCAGTCCCAATGGACAAAGGTTGGTCACTGGGGCTGAAGACCAAACTGTGAGAGTCTGGGATGTCAACACTGGTTCTTGCCTGCAAGTCCTAGAAATCCCGATCAATTGGGTATTATCGATTGCCCTTAGCCCAGATGGACAAACATTGGTAACTGGAAGTGATGGCACAACGGTAAAATTTTGGGATTTAGCCAGTGGTGAGTGTATCAAAACCTTACCAGACTACAACAGTTATGTGTGGTCAGTTGCTTTCAGCCCAGATGGTAAAACACTGGTGACCGGTAGTGAGGATACAACGGTTAAAATCTGGGAGGTGGAAACCGGGAAATGTCTCCAAACGTTGCACAAGTATAGCAATTCCCCTTTAGGTAATAGCTACGCTTCACGGATTTGGTTGGTTGCTGTTAATCCGGATGGTCAAACCTTGCTGAGTGTGAGTGAAAACCAAACCATGAAGTTATGGGATATCCACACCGGACAATGTTTAAGAACAGTGGAGGGGTATAGTAATTGGATCTTATCCGTTGCTTTTAGTCCAGATGGTCAAATGTTGGCCAGTAGTAGCGAAGACCAACGGGTAAGATTGTGGGATATTGATACGGGGCAATGTCTACAAACGTTGTCAGGACATACTAATCTAGTCTCATCAGTCACTTTTGCTCCCAAAGACCATCAGATTCTGGCCAGTAGCAGTGACGACACAACTATCAAACTTTGGGATGCAAATACAGGAGAGTGTTTGCAAACACTGTGGGGACACGATAGTTGGGTGCATTCGGTCAGCTTCAGTCCAGAGGGAGAAATTTTAGCCAGTGCCAGTCGTGACCAAACGGTAAAGCTTTGGGATTGGCATACAGGAGAATGTCTGCACACCTTAGAAGGGCATATTCAGCACGTCTTAACCATTAGTTTCAGTCCCTGCGGTAAAATCCTAGCCAGTGGTAGCCATGACAACACGATCAAACTTTGGGATGTCAGTACGGGAACCTGTCTACAAACATTGCCAGGTCACGAGGATTGGGTTTTATCGGTTGTGTTCAGTCCCAGTGCCAATCTGCTGGCCAGTGCCAGTGGAGACCAGACGATTAAACTGTGGGATGTTGAGACGGGGCAATGTCTACAAACCTTATCCGGTCACACATCTCGAGTCAGAACAATTGCCTTTAGTCCAGATGGCAAGAGTTTAGCCAGTGGCAGTGATGACCAGACTGTTCAACTGTGGGATATCAGTACAGGTACTGTTCTCAAACTATTTCAGGGACACCACAAAGCAGTCCGGTCAATTGCTTTTAGTCCTAATCGTCCTGTGTTAGTGAGTAGCAGCGAAGATGAAACCATTAAGCTTTGGAATCTTGACACCGGTGAATGTATAAAAACCCTGAGAATTGATCGACCCTATGAAGGGATGAATATTAAAAACGCCATTGGTTTAACCAAACCTCAGAAAAACACGTTAAAAGCTCTAGGTGCAGTAGATAAAGAGTGAAGCCTGGCACCGCAATGGTTCTAGCTCCCTTGACAAATAAGCTTATAATATGCTATTATAGAAGTATAATTTATGATCATAAAGCAAGCTAAGGGCAAGAAAAATTAAGCCAAAATGTGATATACCCAAATGTGATTTAGATCAAGGGTTATGACCATAGTAAGCCTTGATTATATGCACTATTGTGCTTATTTATCACTCTTTTGAAGAATAATTTATTGAGTCTTGTCCTTGCCCTGTATCATAACAATTGAGGTCCATAAAAGTGGCTATGGAAAATACAGAACCTAACCAAAATTATGAAGAGCAAGTAGTAGAAAATACATCTGGCGATACTAACCCCTTAGGGGACGCTCGCTCCGACTCTCAGGAAACAGTAACAACTCCTGAAGAAACTGAAGTAAAAGCTGGATCGAGTGATGAAAATGTCGAAACAGATAATAAAGACACTAAAGAAATTACTGCACCAGAATCTAATCCAACTACTAGTGAGCGTTCTCCAGGAAAAACCGATAGAGGTTTATAATCCAGGAGTTCTATTCTTGGGCGAGAATTGACCAACTCAGCGATCCCCCCTAACCCCCCTTAACTAAGGGGGGAATTAGATAAAAAAGTGCTCCTGATGAAGGTATAATTAGATAAAAAAGTGCTCCTGATGAAGGATAGAAGTAGATAAAAAAGTGCTCCTGATCAAGGATAGAATTAGATAAAAAAGTGCTCCTTAATAAGGGTAATTTAGGGGGTTATAAATCAGGAATTAACAAAACTGTAACTCCTTCAATAAGTATTAAGAGAATGGCATGACCAACAATATATATGCGCTGCTGGTAGCTATTGATGAATATCCCAGTCCTGTTCCTTCTTTGAATGGCTGTGTCAATGACATCCTAGAAATACAGGAATATTTGCAAGGGCGGGTCGCTGCAGATGGAGATAAACTTCACATCCGTACACTCTTGAATCAAGATGCTACCCGTCAGGCAGTTATTGATGGTTTTCGGGAGCATTTGTGTCAAGCTAGCAGTGAAGATGTTGCTTTCTTTTACTACGCGGGACATGGTTCTCAAGAGCAAGCCCCACAAGAGTTTTGGGCAATAGAGCCAGACAGATTAGATGAAACATTAGTCTGTTATGACAGTCGCACTGAAGGGGGTTGGGACTTGGCAGATAAGGAGTTAGCCAAGCTAATTTCTGAGGTAGACCAGAACAACCCCCACACTGTTATTATTTTAGACTGCTGTCACTCTGGTGCTGCAACCCGTGGCGAACTAGAAGCAGAAACAGCAATTCGTAAAACTTCCACCGACAAACGTCAGCGACCCTGGGATAGTTTTATTTTCTCCTTGAGTGAAACTGAAAAATTATCAGCTGCCCTCAGCCCGGAAAAAAATCCTAGTGGTTGGAGTTTCCCCACAGGAAAACATATCGTCCTAGCCGCTTGTCGAGATAGTGAGACGGCGAAAGAATACAACAGCAATGGGCAATCAAGAGGTGCGTTTTCTTACTTTTTGCTGGATACCTTGAAGAAAGCCAATGGCAGCCTGACTTATCGGGATTTATTCAAGCGTGCCAATGCCCTAGTCCGCAGTAAGATCAACGCCCAATCTCCCCAAATCGAAGCTACGGAGTTGAGTGATTTAGACCAACCTTTTCTCGGCGGTGCGATCGCTAACCATACACCCTACTTTACTGTCTGCTATGACAAAAACCAGGACTGGGTGATTGATGGTGGTGCGGTTCACGGCATTTCTCAACCTGTTGGGAATGACACCACAATACTGGCCTTGTTTCCCTTTGACACCCCCACAGAGGAACTTCGCCAACTCTCAACGGCAGTAGGTGAGGCAAAAATTGTAAAAGTAATGCCGCAGCTGAGTAACGTTCAAATTAGTGGTATTGGGGATTTAGATCCCGAAATGACCTGGAAAGCAGTAATCACTAGTCTGCCCTTGCCACCGAAAGGGGTTTTATTGTCAGGAGAACCAGCTGGTGTAGAATTAGCCCGTAGCACCCTGCTCAACACGGCTCACAATCAGCCTTCCCTGTATGTTCGGGAAGTGGCAACCCCTGAAGCTGCCGATTTTAAGTTACTGGCTCGTGACGGTAACTATTTAATTACACAACCAGCGGATGACCGTCCTCTAGTGGCTGCCATTTCAGGTTACACCGATGCCACTGCCTTGCAGGCGATTCAGCGATTAGAACATATCACCCGTTGGCTGAATATCACTGAACTGGCCAGCCCAGCCACCAGCCGCATTCGCCCCGATGCTGTGCAAATGTTGATTTACCAGCAGGATGGGTCACCTTTGCTAGATACTGACATTCGCCTGGAATATCGACAGGAAAATGGCAGGTGGCGATCGCCCACATTGAAAATTAAGCTGAAAAACACCAGTAATGAGCCGCTTTATTGCGCTCTGCTGGTTTTAACCGACTTTTACGCCGTCGGTGCTGGGTTGTTAGATGGCGGTGGGATTTGGCTGCAACCAAGGGGGCAAGAGGGAGATGAAGCCTGGGTTAATCGCGGAAATCCTATTTGTCCTACGGTTCCCAAACAACTATGGCAAAAAGCGGGGATTACGGAAGTTAAAGATATTCTCAAACTGATTGTCTGCTCGACGGAATTTGATGCCACTTTGCTCGAACAACCAAAACTGGACCTACCTCAACGTCCCGTGCCTACACCCCATAGCGGAAATGGTACCCTCAACCGCCTAATGCAAAGGATTCCAGCTCGTGACCTCCCCAACAGACCAAAAGACGATCAAATCTATGATGACTGGTTAACTAGCCAAATTAGCATTACTACCGTGCGTCCTCTACACACTACTCCAATTCCCACAGGGGACGAGTCTGTCTTTCTGGGAGTGGGTTCCGCCCTATACGCCCATTCCGAATTGAGAGCTAAGGCACGTCTAACCACTCTCACCCAATCAACTAGGGATTTAGGTAATCATATCTTACCACCGATACTGCGGGAAAACCATCCGGGAATTGAGTCCTTTGACTTTACTAGCAGTCGGGGAACTGATCCTGGTTTAAGCGCGCTGGAATTAACTGAGGTGGAAAATCCGTCAGCCGTTACACCCAAAAATCCCCTGAAACTTATTGTTGATCGACCCCTTGCTTGTGATGAACAACTGTTACCGATTAGCTACGATGGGGAGTTTTTCCTGCCTTTGGGACGGGCTCGGTCTACCCCGGAGGGCAAAACGGAAATTTTACTGGAACGGTTAACAGAACCAATTAGTGAAGGTAGCCGCAGCTTGGGGGGTTCGATCCGAATTTTCTTCCAAAAAGTAGTGTCTCAACAACTGGGGCTAGAGTTTAATTACCCAATTTTGGCAGCAGCGGATGTCACTGCCTCTGGAGTGGTCAACTATACAGTCAACTATACAACAGAGGTTGAACAAGTCAAGTCGCGGGTTGCCGAAGCCCAACGCATAGTCCTCTACATACACGGTATTCTTGGTGATACCGAGAGCTTGCTGCCCAGCCTTCGCTCCGCCCAGGTTGAGGTGGATGGAACACAAAAACCCCTGGCGGAATTGTATGACCTGGTACTCACCTATGATTATGAGAGTTTAAATACCTCAATTGTAGAGAATGCTAAATTGCTGAAGCAGAGACTACAAGCTGTAGGGTTAGGGGAGAACCACGGTAAAATTTTTCACATTGTCGCCCACTCCATGGGAGGGTTGGTTTCTCGTTGGTTTATTGAACGAGAAGGAGGTAATCAGGTAGTTGGGCATTTAATTATGCTAGGTACACCCAATGCTGGTTCCCCTTGGTCTACGGTTCAAGATTGGGCATTAGCTACCTTAAGTATCGGTTTAAATGGGCTGTCAAAATTTACTTGGCCAGTACCAGTGATGGGGATGTTGCTTAAGGCTATTAACCAGTTTGCTGATGAGATTGAAACTATTGATATTTCCCTAAACCAGATGCATCCCACTTCTGAGTTCTTGGAACAATTAGCAGCAAGTCCCGACCCCAAAGTACCTTACTCAATTATTGCTGGTAATACATCTATTATTCCTGCCGCCCTGACAGCAGAGGCCAATCAAACGTCTAGGGCGTGTTTTCAAAGTTTTCCGCAAGATTTAGATCCCCCCCAGCCCCCCTTTTTTAAGGGGGGCTGGGGGGGATCTCAGAGTTTGAAGACACGCCCTAGTCCCTTGCAACGACTAATGCAGAAGTTATTTGATAAAGCTGTAGCTCTGGCTTTCTTTGAGCAACCAAATGATATCGCTGTTACAGTACAAAGTATAAAAAGCTTAGGTTCAAACCGGACTCCACAACCGAAAATTCAGGAAATCGGCTGCGATCACCTGGTTTACTTTACTGAACCAGTGGGGTTAACTGCCCTCTCCAAGGCAGTGATTCAAGCCCTAGAAAACACAAAAGATATTACTAATAATTCTTCAGGGAACAAAGCACTGAAATGGTGGATTATTGGGGTTGTTGGGGTATTAGTAGCAGCTAGTATTGGTTGGTTGATAGTAAAGTCATCCAATAATAGCCAACGGAGCAATCAATCTCAACCCCGCGAGAATCTAGGTCAATGATGCGTAAGCGGTCAGCGGTCAGCGGTCAGCCGTGCGCGTAGCGCTTAAGCTGTTCCCGTAGCGCATAAGCTGATAGCTGATAGCTGATAGCTGATAACTGATAGCTGAATGCTTACAATGCTATATACGCCAATGACACTAGGGCTTGTCTGCTTTCGTCAATAGGTAAAGATTTATTACGAAAATACTAATTTCTGCGTAAAGTTAACAAATTATCTTGGGGAATAAATAGGGAGCATCCCAGATTTTACAAACTATACCCCAGCTGTGTGAGCGGGATTATACCGCCCACATAAAAAGATATATTTGCCAAAATGGGATGCTAGCAATCCCTAGTATTAAAGTTATCTTTATAAGTGCTTTTAGTATAACATGTTTTCTCGCAATCTCGCCTTGATCATCGGTATCAATAACTACACCAACGGCATTTCTCCCCTGAACACTGCCGTAAACGATGCCAAAAAACTAGTGGAAATTCTCCGCGAGAAGCATGATTACGAAGTCTGGGAATGCTTAGACGAAGTGGCAACTCTGTCTAACTTCCACAAATTTTTATTTCATACCTTACCAGAACTTGTTACTGAAAATGACCGCTTATTATTTGACTTTGCTGGTCATGGCGTCGCTCTCAATGGGGATGATGGCCCGGCTGGTTACTTAATTCCTCAAGATGCCAAACTCGGCAATACTAATAGTTATCTGCCCATGACCAAGTTACACGATGCTTTAAGTCAATTACCCTGTCGTCATTTCTTGGGTATCCTCGACTGCTGTTTTGCTGGTGCTTTCCGTTGGTCGAATACTAGGGATTTACTCACATCGCCAGAAGTAATTCACCAAGAACGATACGACCGTTTTATTACTGACCCAGCCTGGCAAATCATTACTTCTTCAGCTTCTGACCAAAAGGCTTTAGATAACTTCTATTTAGATAGCGTACGCGGTCAAGTCGGCAATCATTCCCCTTTTGCAGCGGCATTATTAGAAGCCCTCGAAGGTGGAGCAGATATCTATCCTCCTGCTACCAATGGTAAACCGCCTGGAGATGGGGTAATTACAGCCACCGAATTATATTTACATTTACGGGATCGAGTCGAAATACCCACAGAAAAATGCCGTCTGCGACAAACCCCTGGTATTTGGTGTTTAAATAAGCACGATAAGGGAGAATATATCTTTCTTTCTCCCGGACATGAACTTAATTTACCCCCCGCACCACCTTTGGATCAATCACAAAATCCCTATCGCGGTTTAAACTCCTTTGACGAGAAACACAGTTCACTGTTTTTCGGTAGAACATTACTAGTGGAAAAGTTACAGGATTTTGTCAAAGCTAATCCCCTGACAGTGGTGTTGGGTGCTTCCGGTTCGGGTAAGTCTAGCTTGGTCAAGGCAGGATTAATTCCCAAACTACGGCAAGATAATACCGAGAAATGGTGTATTTTGCCACCCATCCGTCCTGGTGAGACTCCCTTGGAACCATTAAATAATGTGCTGACTGAAGCTAAGTTACCCTTGGTTGAGCCACAAAACCCCCAGCATAACCTGGCAATGAGCATTGATGTTTGGGCAAAAAATAACCCAAACTCTAAGTTATTACTGTTTATTGACCAAAGCGAAGAAATTATTACACTCTGTCAAAACTATGATCAGCGTCAGGAGTTTTTCCAACAGATACTCACAGCCATAAATGCCCATGGGGATAAATTACGGGTAGTATTAACCCTACGTTCTGACTTTGAACCCCAAATCACAGATGTGGGCTTAAAGTTGGCACCGGAAGTACTAAATCAATTGGGAACTAAGGTACTGATAAATCTTTGGCAAAGTGGACGATTTATTGTACCGGCGATGACACGAGGGGAACTCAACGAAGCGATAGAAAAACCGGCTCAAGCACGGGTAATGTATTTTCAACCCCACGATTTAGTAGAAAAATTAATTGATGAAGTGGCGGATATGCCCGGAGGATTGCCCCTGCTGTCTTTTGCCTTGAGCGAACTTTATCTGAAATACTTAAGGCGACAAAGGCAGGCACAATATAGAGGAATCACCATTGACCGGGCGCTGACTCAAGAAGATTATCTTGAATTGGGGGGAGTAATGCGATCGCTAACTCAAAGGGCTGATCAGGAGTATCAGAAGCTAGTTCAAGAAAATCCCGCTTATGACCAAGTAATCCGTCATGTCATGCTGCGGATGGTGGCACTAGGTGGGGGTGAATTAGCCCGTAGGCGGGTACCTTTATCGGAATTGGAATATCCACCAGCGAAAAATGCTTTAGTGAAGGAAGTAATTCAGCGTTTTAGCACAGCACGGTTATTGGTTATTGGACAAGATGCTGAGGGGAATCCTAATGTCGAACCAGCCCATGATGCTTTAGTACGGGGATGGCAAAGATTGCTGGGATGGAAACAAAACGAGGAAGAAAGCTTACTTCTACAACGGCGGTTGACTCCCGCAGCCCAGGAGTGGAAAAGCCAACAAAAGGCAAAGTTTCTTTGGCATGCTAACCCTCGTCTTGATTTGTTGAAAAAGGTATCTTTATCCGATGATAACTGGCTTAACCAAGTAGAAGCTGAGTTTGTGCGGCGTACTCTGCAAAAAAGGCGAAATGATAGCCGTCGATTCATTAGCCTAACGGTCGTGATTCTCGCTCTGAGTGGATTGAGCATCTTTAGTTTTAATCAGTTGCAGCAACTCAACTCCGCATCTGAGCAATTCCAAAGCGACTCTATCAAAGTACTAGCGGAATTTTCCATCAATACT
Source organism: Moorena sp. SIO1F2 (assembly GCF_010672755.1). Classification (NCBI taxonomy): domain Bacteria; kingdom Bacillati; phylum Cyanobacteriota; class Cyanophyceae; order Coleofasciculales; family Coleofasciculaceae; genus Moorena; species Moorena sp. SIO1F2. Next base: position 513 of record NZ_JAAHFV010000117.1, on the reverse strand, counting down.
GTATTGAACATTAACCCCACTTCTGAAAACAATCCAGTTCGTGGAGAGGTAAAGGCACTCAATAAAGCCCCTTGGAGAACTCTGTTGAACGAAAAAAATCAGGTATTTGCCATGTCACGTAAGTATAATAAGGGGCAAGTATTCACGATTGCACATCATGGACTTTTATCAAATACAAATTATAGTACTTTTATGTTTTTAGTGCTTAATTATATCAATGGACTTAATGGCAATAAAAAAGTATTAATGTCAAGTGGTCATTGCGAACTTTTGACTTTAAATAATGATTTAAAAGGTTACAAAATAGCCGATATTATGGAAAAATTGGGGTATGAAACCAAGGAAATTTCCGCACCTATTAATAGCACAAAAATTCAAAATACAAACGCCAATATTATCATCATTGGAAATGCATGGGGCAATCTGGAAAATGATGAAATAAAGACAATTGAGCAGTTTGTATCGAACGGTGGGAAAGTCATTATTGTTGGATTAGGAGGGTATTGGAAAGAA
>NZ_JAAHFV010000116.1:0-17064 GCF_010672755.1 Moorena sp. SIO1F2 | reverse complement strand
TTGCGTTCACCCAGCGGCTCCTACAGAGCATCGCAAAATGCCTCTGAAGAAGGGAAGCATATATATATAAGGTAATAGACTCAACTAGCGTATGTGGAGAGATGGGGTGTGGGGTGTGGGGTGTGGGGTGTGGGGTGTGGGGAGATGGGGAGATGGGGAGATCTCATAAGGGTAGGTTTTTTACAAAGGGGCGAGTAGGTACTTTGATTACGTAGAAATTCCTCAAAATATGTATCAAAATATACACTATTTTCCGGGATAATTCTCTCCATTTCCCGCTTTTCCCGATTCCCGACTCCCGATTCCCGACTCCCGATTCCCGACTCCCGACCCAAATGTAAAAAACCTACCCCTGTGAGGATGGGGAGATGGGGTGTGGAGAGATGGGGAGATGGGGAGATGGGGAGATGGGGAGATAGGAAATATTTTTATAGCGTTTCTGATATTTATCAGGTACAGTCAATTTTCTTCCCCCCTCAAGATGCAGTTGCTAATGGGACAAACCACAACCGTTGCTGATGGGGAAACCGTCTCAGGTCGGCGCTGCATCTGTTGTGGAAAATTCTTCCCACACTCCCCTCTCTCCCCACACTCCCGATTCCCGATTCCCTAACCCCTCCGAGGAGGGGTTAGGGGTGGGTTCCGATTCCCGACTCCCGACTCCCTTTTCATAGTTCATCCTTAATAGTTTCTTAAAGCTTATCTAAACAAGCTTTCAATTTTTCAGCCAAAACCCGGACATTGGGTTCTAGCATCATTGAGATATGATCACCAGGAATATGGTGAACTTCAATGCCAGAAGCTGCCATACCATCCCAACCATTAAGAGGGTCATGGTAATGTCCTGGAGGTTGCTGTTTAGCTCGAAAGAGAGTTATTTTCCCTGGGTAGACTGATGACAGCTCAGATGGTTGAGTCTCATAGTTAGCATTTTGGATATCTGAGATGCCATCAACCAAATTAGGGTTTGGTAAAGCAGGTTCGGTAGATAAGTTAGACTTTTTAGCAAACCACTGGAATTGCCGTTTGTATGCTCCAGATTTATAATGTCTGACAAACGCTCTGATTCTCTCAGACAAATAAGCTCGCCTTTTGTGAGGTTCAAGTCTCCAAAGGTTATTCCAATAGGTTTGTAGTTTTTGTATCCAAAATAAAGTGTACCGTTGTAAGACGGTGGTATTTTCGTAGGGCTTCCACTGATAACCAATAGCATAGCTATCAAACAAGGCAACAATTGCTACAGTCTGACCTTGAGCATCAAGCTGCTTAGCCATTTCAAAGGCGATTTGACCTCCGAGGGATACCCCTTGTAGAAAATAAGGCCCTTCGGGTTGAAACCGTCGCATTTCCTCAATGTAGTGAGCGGCTAACTCCTTGAGTCCATTACCTATACCCGGTTTGGTATTGATGTTGTTGGCGTTAGTAGCCGCTGCTAGTCCATAACTTAGTCCATAAACTGGATAGTCCCAACCAAGATAACGTACCAAATCGCGGTAGTATATAAACCCTTCCCCAAGGATGTGAATCGCAAACACAACTGGCTTGGAACCACTAGGTTGAATGGGCACTAGGGAAAACCAAGAGGATGACCATTCTGACTGGCACAGAAGTTGAGCGAGTTCCTTGATGGTTGGTGCTTGGAATAGAGCAGCTAGGGGCAGTTGTTTGCCGAAGGTCTTCTCAATCTCACTAGATAGCTGCACAGCTAGGAGGGAATTTCCTCCTAACCCGAAGAAGTTGTCATCGATGCCAATCTGGGAAACTCCCAACACCTTCTGCCAAATGCTAGCCAGTTGACGCTCTATATCGGTTACTGGCAAGACGTTTTCAGTATCCTTGCTTGGTGAAATCAACTGCTCTCGGTCGATTTCACCTGCGGGAGTTAGGGGCATAGCTTGGAGTTGCTGAAACTTAGGGGTGATAGAGGTTCCAAAAGGAACGAATGCCTCTAACCTCTGTAACTGAGCAACAGATAGTTCTGTAACCGCCGTGAAATATACCGATACCCGCTGCCGATGGTATGGTGGCTGTTGGGTGTATCGTCTAACATAGGGATTGCTGCCATCCAAACCCAAAATCAGGGAGTGTTGGTCGTGGTGCAGCCCAGCGAGAATAGAATTGATTCCCTGTTGGTTGAAAATTCCGTACTGACCTAAGGCACGACGGGACTCCCTAATCTGTTTACTCCGATTGAGGGTGGTCTCAACCCATGTGCTTGAGCCATAGCAGTAGCTGCGCACCAAGGTCTTGTGCCGCTGGTAGTAGCAGAAGCACTCTAGAAAATTATTAGCGGCAGCATAAGCACCAATTGTCGCTCCCCCAAAGAAGGCTAGCACGGAAGAAAGGCTGATAAAAACACTGTCTGGCTTATCTTTAATTAGTTGATGGAGTACCCACGACCCTAAAAGCTTGGGACGAAGTGTAGCAGCAAAACTGTTGCGGGTTTCCTCTACTAAAAAATGTTCTGGGGCAATTCCGGCCAAATGAATGACCCCTTCAAGGAAAGCTTGCCAGTCAGACTGGGCTCGTTCAACCACCTGTTGCAACTGAGCTAAATCACAAATATCCACGGCCTCGTAGCGTATCTCTCCTCCCAGTTGCTCGGCCAGTTGCTCTAGGTTTTGATAGGCTCTGACGGCAGGTGCTAACCCATTTCCATCCTTTAAATGGTTTCCTTTGGTAGTCGGCTCTGGTAAGGGGGTTCGACCGACTAAAAGCAGACGAGCTTGATAGTGGTTTAGGAGAAATTTAGCAATTTCTACTCCAATCCCTCCCAAACCTCCACTAATCAAATACATTCCCTTTTGCTTAAAGGGCAATTCCTGTTTTTCGAGTTGGGGTAGGTCAGCTTTTTCGAGTAAGGGTACCAAACGGTTGCGATTGCGGTATGCTACTTCTCGCTCTTTCTGACATACAGCCATTTCCCGCAGGATATGAAACCCATTAATGTGGTGGTCATCCACAGGTATATCGATATGGCGACAGTTCAGCCAAGGCAGTTCTCTCGGACAGGTTTTGATCAGACCCAGAATCGGACTTTTCTCATAGGCAATGTCATCCTGGGGCGAGGTAGGCTGTGTATAGCTAGAAACCACAGTCAACTGGACTTCTGAATTGAGAATTCTCAAGGGTGAATTCAACTGTGACTTCAAACCATCCAAAGCCTGAATTAAAAATAGTAGACTGTAAGTGCCCTGATTCTGAGCTTGTTCTAGTGCTTCGGATGACTCAATTTCTCCCGGATACTCGTCATAGGTCCACAAATGGAGAATCTGTGCGATGGGTTGGTCGGTTTCCACCAACGACTTCAGTAATTGCTGATAGTGATCAGGATTGGTGGGGTCAATAGAATAGCGGTTGTCTGTAAGTTGGGCATCTGTAAGTTGGGCACCTGTAAGTCGCAAAAAATCGGCTCCGGGGGCTCCGGGTTCCACTGCTACACATTGGTCTTTACCTAGCTTGGAGCACAATACTTCTCCTAATCCCAAGGAGTCTAGAAATATCAGAGTTCGACCATTTGTAGGTGTCCTACCTAAGGTGACTGCTTCTTTTCGATGCCAAACTTTACGATAAAACCAGTCTGGAAGGGTATTCTCATTACCCAGAAGACAATCAACTTTTTTGAGAATCGGGTCAAATTCACCAGCGTTAAACTGCTCCTTGAGTTGCGATCGCAAAATTTTCCCAATCGAACTCTTGGGGATTGCCTGTTTTGGTAGAGGAATAAGATAACTCGGACTCACCCCTAGTTTGCTAACCACCTCAGTGGAGATGTCCTGGAGTAATGGGGTTAACTGGTCATCCTCAGACCAATCAGTATGGAAGAAAATGACCAATTGGTCAGTATCTTTACTTGGTTGTCGAATTCCGCAAGCTGCTGTGTAAGAGGGAATCACCCCCTCTACCTGCTCAACCACTGCTTCGATTTCATAACTATAGTGATTGAGACCATTAATAATAATGACATCTTTTTCTCGACCGGTAATCGTGAGACGTCCGTCACGCAGTACACCATTATCTCCGGTTTTTAACCATCCATCCGGTGTAAAGGCTTCTCGATTTAGCTCAGGATTCTGGTAATAACCATCACTAACCATCGGACCAGAAATCTGTACCTGACCCACTGTATCTTCTTCAACTATTTGTCCGAGTGCATCCACAATCCGCACAGAAAAGCCAGGCACAGGTCTGCCAACTTCTACAACAGAGTGGTTAACAGACTGATTATCCGACGGTAAATTCAACAAGTACCGATGGGAAAATACCACAGCAGCACAGGTTTCAGACATTCCCCAAGCTGAATGCATGGCATTGACCGATAACCCATGGGGAGAAAGCAACTGCAAGAATCGCTTTGCAGTTTGAGGTACAATCGGCTCAGCCACACTTAATACAGATTTGAGGGAAGATAAATCCCATTTCCGGTGGCTGTTAGCAACGGATTTCTGATTTATTTTCTGATTTATCAAACCTAGGGCAAAATTAGGAGCCCAGGCAAAGGTAACCCGATAGTTTTCAATCCAATCCAACCAATTGAGGGGATTTTCCAAGAAAGCTTTAGCGGGAGCATGGATTTGCAGGTTACCGACATAGACATGCCGAATACAACAGCGTACCAGAGAGCCAACATGGTCTAAGTTAAGCCAGTTCAAGGAGATATCATCTTGGGTCAGATTATTCCTCTGGGCACTGGCGGCGACATTATTAATTAAATTGCTATGGCTCAACCTGACTCCTTTAGGCATTCCTGTACTTCCAGAGGTCAGTAACAATATTGCCAAATCATCCGGTTGGCTGTGATAGTAATTTAGGTCAGGCTCAGATGAGCGCAAGTTGTCTACGGTTTCAATTAAAATTTCTTTTTTGGGCAAGGGATGCTCGGTAGGAGCCGCTACGGGAAAGCATAAACCACGGATTGCTGGAGCAAGGGTATCACTGGTTAGGATGACCGGTTGCTCTAGCATTTTCCAGGCATTGCACAGCTTATTGACAGTACTGTTAGATGACTCATAGGTCGGTGCGATCGCAATCGGGACTGGGACAAAACCGCCCAAAATACAAGCCCAGAAGGTTGGAATGAAGTCTTGATTTTGGTCAAATTGGAAGATTACTTTGTCTTGAGGCTTTAGATTTAGTTTTCTTAAGCCACCAAGAATCCGCTGTGCTTCTTCGAGGAGAGCTGGGTAAGATTGATAGTTTTGGTGAGTATTTCCCTGACTATCAGAGTCGAGATAGATAATCCCTTGCTCCGGCGCAACCCTTGCAGTTTTTAGTAGCGCTTGGGAGAGAGTTGAGATATCTGTTGGTAACTGTAGCGCTTCACCATGACTGATGGCGGGTTTTGATGGGGTGGAATTTGAGCGATGCTCCCCCTGAGTCGCTACGGGAACGCAATCGGAAGATGCCTTGGGGTAAGGGCTCGGTAGGGGCTTGGCTTGTGATAATTCTGTAGGTTGCTTTGGACTAGTTTCGGTGGAGGGTGGAAGTAGGTCTAATAGATGTAGGGGTGTGTCGGGCTGGGTGTAGTCTTGTAGAACTACGGCGACTTGCTTGATTTCTGCCCCTCCATAACTATATGACTGTAGCTGCTCTTCCCATTGCTGCACTAAGTCGGTATCAATTATTTCTACAGAAGCTAGTGCTTGTTGATCTATCTCACCTGTGGGAGTTAGGGGCAAGGTAGTTACCGGAACAATAATTATGTTAGGGGAGAAATTAGGGGGGACTTTTGGTTCACCAAATTTTGGTTCACCACTAGATAGCAGAGTGTCTGAGATGGTGTCTGACACGACCCCTTGCAGGAGCGATCGCAGTTGTTCTGATGAAGATGATCCAGCTGAGACTACATAGGCAATAATAGGCAAAAAACTACAATTGTCTCTGAGGGCTATTTTTTTCTTTTCTTCTGTAATTTTCCTCTCCAGGACAACACAGTCGTCAACTAACGGATTTGCTAACAAAGCCGATTCGATTTTGGTCAATAGTTGTGGCAGATAGTCTTGGATTGGCTTTTCTATAATGTTATCGTTATCTTGTCCTATATACTTGGTAATATCTGGCTGCATTTCTCGATACTTTTGTTGAGTATTTTTTTGACGAGGGGTTTAATTGCTGATTAATAATGTATTTAAATATATTGATTTAAACTTAAATTTAATATAAAAATAAATATAAACGTAAGCATTCAGCCATCAGCCGTCAGCCGTCAGCCGTCAGCATTCAGGATTCAGCCGTGAGCTTTTAGCTCAAGCTACTTGAGGTGCTGACGTAACAAAGATTAAACGAATGCTTACTTGTTTTATTTAAAAGCTCCTTGCTCAAAGCTGAGAGCTGATAGCTGATAGCTGATAGCTAAATAATTACATATAAAATTTTATTTATATGAATACAAATGGTGAGTAAATTGGTAATTAATTTAAACAAACAATTACAGTTAAAAAAACCTGAATATCTCTGATTTTTGTAAACAGTAATTTCATCAAAAAATGAACATATAGCGTTTATAAAATATATGAGGGACAGTCTTTATTGGCGCTGATTGGCTTTAAGACATTCTTGCCTTGGTGCAAACCGCCGTATCCGAAGGGTAACCACAGGTATACTGAAAAAAGTCACTCATTTGGCTACAGCCTATCCTAAAGTTAGGCTCTGCTAGGAGCCTCGTACTTTAACATTTTCAATATTTATCGATTAAGTCCGGATAGGTGTGTCAGTAATCAATAAACTTCTATTAAAGTGGTATTATTACGACCTTTTATTAAATCAGGACAAAAAACCTGAAACTCTTGTCCCTGTCTTGATCCAAAGCGCGAGTGGGGGGAACCTCACAGGGGTAGGTTTTTTACATTTGGGTCGGGAGTCGGGAATCGGAACCCACCCCTAACCCCTCCCAGGAGGGGAACGGGAATCGGAACCCACCCCTAACCCCTCCCAGGAGGGGAACGGGAATCGGAACCCACCCCTAACCCCTCCCAGGAGGGGAAGAGCGGGAAATGGGGAGAATTATCCCGGAAATAATTGTGTATTTTGATACATATTTTCTTAAGAATTTATACCTAATAAAAGTAAATACTCGCCCCTTTGTAAAAAACCTACCCTTGTAAGGAGGGTAGACCAGCTTTGGCACTGGTGGATTGTTGGTGTCTACCTCTCCCAAGGGTCAACGGCTATAAGTTTAGATTGCTCCGACCTGCTCTGCCGCCTGGGCTAATTCAAATACTACCCGCGCGACGTAGGGGCGAATCATCCACCAGATTAAGGGGGATAACCAGCCTTTTAGGGTAACTGAGTAGGAAATATAGGTACCACAAAGGGTGGACTCAACCTGGTAAGTCACGCGATTTTCAACTCCAGGGATTGCCAAAAATCGTATACTAAGTAGCTCACCGGGTAAGACACGCTCTACAAAAATTCGCACCGGAATTGGGATCAAGCGAGTGACTACCTGATAAATTAAACCAGGTTTAGCCATTAAACCTCTCGGAGCATTGGTACTTGACAGCAGAGGATTCCAAGACACATCCGCTAAGTTGATCAATTTTTGCCAGAGGACTTCCACTGGGGCAGTACTCAGGGCGCGATAGGTCTTGAAGAGGGAAAACTTACACCAAATCCCCTCGTGACCAGCAATTAACTTGAAAGAAAAATTAAGAATCACTACACGCCTCCCGCAGCTATGCTCAGGCAGATTTATGATCTTCCCCAAATGGCTTTGGTTGAAAAATCCCTCTCTATTTAGGATATGATCTCAACTGCCTGGAAATTTTACCAACCCCCAGGGTTTCCCCTGAAGGTACCCGATCGTACTAACGAATAACGACCAACCAATAACATTGGCAAGGCCAACTTAAGGTTTTGTTTCGATAGGCGCTTCTAGGGGCTTAACCAGGAATGGGTAGGAACTGAACATCTTTCCACCCCCATTCGAGGGACCGGGACTAAAGAAAGACCCCGGCTCGTTTTTGCTCCCCAGCCTAAAAAACCAGAGGTGCGACCCGTGGCGAATTTAATTCTTAATGGTAAGAGCGCACCTAAGGTTTCCAAACCCACTAGGATTTGTTATGACAGCTTTACAGACCGATACAACAACTACCACTAATACCACTTCTTTACCTCCTGCCGACTCTAGGGAGAGAGTCAAGCAGTTGATGCAACAGCTGCAAGATACGATTTGTGATGCTCTAGTAAAACTGGACGGGATTGGCACCTTCAGAGAAGATGCTTGGGAAAGAGAAGAAGGGGGTGGTGGTCGTTCCCGTGTGATGCGCGATGGTTCAGTATTGGAACAGGGTGGGGTTAACTTTTCTGAAGTTTGGGGCAAACAGCTGCCACCCTCAATTTTGAAGCAGCGCCCCGAGGCAGCTGGACATGGTTTTTTCGCTACTGGTACCTCCCTAGTATTGCATCCTCGTAATCCCTATGTGCCCACAGTTCACCTAAATTATCGCTACTTTGAGGCAGGACCAGTCTGGTGGTTTGGTGGTGGAATCGATTTGACCCCTTACTATCCCTTTGCTGAAGATGCTGCCCATTTGCATCGCCAATTGAAAGAAGCCTGTGATGCTCATCACCCTGAGTATTACCCAGTGTTCAAGTCTTGGTGCGATGAGTATTTTTATCTGAAACACCGCCAAGAAATGCGGGGTGTTGGAGGCTTATTTTTTGACTATCAAGATGGCACGGGTAAACTGTATCGTGGTCCCCATCAAGATGGTCCCGCAGCAGCTTACAGTGAAAAGGTTGGGGATTTAGAGCCTCGCAGTTGGGAAGAGTTATTTGCCTTTGTCACAACCTGCTCTGAGTCATTTTTACCAGCTTATCTACCGATTGTAGAGCGCCGTCGCGATCTGGAATATGGAGACAGAGAGCGTAACTTCCAACTCTATCGTCGGGGTCGATATGTAGAATTTAACCTGGTGTATGACCGAGGTACAATTTTTGGTCTGCAAACTAACGGGCGTACTGAATCCATCCTGATGTCCTTACCCCCCTTGGTGCGTTGGGAATACGGTTACCAACCTGAGCCCAATACACCAGAAGCCGAACTCTATGAGACATTCCTCAAGCCTCAAGACTGGGCGAACTGGACAGCTTAAACTGTTGTCAGATCACTTATGGCAATACTAGGATGGTTCGACGTACGCATTCAGCTATCAGCCGTCAGCTATCAGCCGTCAGCTGAAGTAACTCAGCATTATTCCAATGCTTACCTGTTTTATTCACAAGCTGATAGCACCTCAAGTAGCATGGCCTACGGCCAATGACTGATACGCGACACGCTAATAGCTGAATGCTGAATGCTGAATGCTGAATGCTGAATGCTGAATACTGAATGCTGGAGCAGTGGGGGAAGATAGAATAGAAATCCTGGATTCATCCCCCTCATTCGACTATCCTGTCATTTTTCCCATTGTCTTGATGCACTCGCTCGCCATCATTCCCTTCATCCTCAGTTCCTCTGACCAGATTTGTGCAACAATTTGGATACGCTCCCTTAAATTTCACCAATCCCTCTAAGCTAAACTAGCTTGCAGTGAGTAGCTCGATGAGCCGAATCACATAGGGCTTGGTTTAGAATAGGTCTTCCCGGCTTAATTTGTTAGTCAGGGCGTATTAATAAAAATCACGAGGAGTTTTTTCAGTCGGCTGGGAAGCAGTCAGGGACTACAGGTGGCGATAGTCCTACAGGTTCCCTTGACCCATTAAGAATTAAATTCGCTCAAGGTGCGCGCCTCCAAGGGCGCGAGGGATTGCTCGCGCCCTTGGGTCGCACCTATCGGCTTTCGCCGACGCGGGGCGCGAACGGGCGCGCACCTGAATCGTTCGGGACGCACTCTGAAATCTTAATGATTAGATTTGGTATGGTTTCAATCAGCGGTAGCTGTGACAAGGAGGTGCTGATGGTTCATATCGATCAGAAAACTCATACTACTGAAGATGGTACAAATGTGATTGTTTTGAAACCGATTGGACGCCTGGACATCACTACAGCTTGGCCCTTTCGTCTGAAATTGCAAGAGTGTATCTCCCAACTGCGAAGGCATGTAGTGGTTAATCTGAGTCAGGTTGACTTTATTGATAGTTCGGGTTTGACATCCTTAGTGGCTGGAATGCGAGATGCTGACAAAATTAAGGGCAGCTTTCGCATTTGTTCTGTTCATCCAGACGCCAAGCTTGTGTTTGAAGTCACTATGATGGACACAGTGTTTGAAATTTTTGAAACGGAGGAAGAAGCCTTAGATGGTTTATCCAGTATCGCCACCTGAATAGACATCTGCGACCGATTAGGTTTCAGATTAAGCTGGGCTTGGCTTGGGTGAATCTTTTTCCACAGATGTCTGATCAGAGGGTGTTATAATAGCAAAGTTGCTTATTGAACCGACAGACTAAAAGGGCTTGGATGCTACTAGCGGCAGCTCGGGGAAAGAACTTGGCTGAGCTTTGTAAAAATAAGTCCACAGCAAGTTGAACTCAAAGAAATAAAACGACCTGCGGGAGGCGGGTTGCAGCCAGGGTAGTAGGGGAACAAAGCCTTTAGCTCCTACTGCGGGAGTGAGTGCGACAGAGCAAAACCTCCGGACGTTGATTAAGACCAATCTGGCATCAGCGGATGAAACTGGAAACCCCCACCATCATCTTGGATTTGGTGGTAGGTACTTCATGGTAGACAATAAGACAATAACAATAATATAAAGCTTCAATTCTGATCTGCCTTGTGAATACTGTTCGCACAGTCTCGGATACTAAACGGGATTTTTACACCTATCACACTCGCCCCATCAACTCTATTTACCGACGTGTAGTGGAAGAGTTGATGGTAGAGATGCATTTGCTGTCGGTTAATGTCGATTTTAACTACGACCCCATCTATGGCTTAGGTGTGGTGACATGCTTTGACCGGTTTATGCAGAGCTATCAACCGGAACATGATAAAGAATCAATTTTTAATGCTCTGTGTCAAGCAGTCGGAGGTGAAGCTCAGCAGTACCAGGAAGATGCCCAAAGGCTCAAAACCAGCGTAGAGTCTATGTCTGGGCAAGATTTGATCTCCTGGTTAAGTTCCCCAACCTCTGAGAATGGGACTGGGGATTTGGCTACCACTATAGCTGCGATCGCACAAAATTCTCAGTTTAAGTACAGCAGATTGTTTGCCATTGGTTTATTTTCACTACTAGAGCAGGCGGACTCGGAGTTAGCTCAGGATCAAAAACAGCTCGAAGAGGTACTTAACAAAATTAGCAGTGGATTAAACCTTCCTTCCGAAAAGCTAAAAAAAGACTTGGAGTTGTACCGCAGCAACCTGGAAAAAATGGCACAGGCTCGGGTAGTGATAGAAGATGCCATTCAAGCTGATCGTAAAAAGCGGGAGGAGCGTGCTAAAGAGAAAGAAAAATCAGCGACACCTAGCAGCGATGCGACCCCATCTGCCCAAGAAGAATCGGATTCCTCTTCGGATTCCTCTTCGGATTCTTCTTCCGATGCCTCTTCCGATGCCTCTTCCGATGAAGCCCCATCTTCCTAGCTAGGTTTTTTGGTCTAGCACGCTGATATCCCCCGGATAAATCCCAGATAAATCAGGGGGGCTCATCCCATTACCCTGGGAAAAAAGGTCAAAGGGCAAGGAGAATCTCACCCCTAATTATCTTAAATCAAAGCTTGTAATAGTGGAATAAGGTCTTCTGCTGGTCTGAACCCCTCTATCCGTTGTTGAGGCTGACCGTTTTTAAACAGTACCAAGGTTGGTAACGCCTCAATGCCATACTGGGAGGCTAGCTGGGGGTATTTGTCCGTGTCAATTTTTACAACTTGCAAACGATCTTTGAGCTCAGCCTTGACCTGTTCTAGGATAGGAGCCATCATCTGACATGGCCCACACCAAGTGGCATAGAAATCTACCAACACCGGCACATCTGAGCCAGATAATAATTCTTGGAATGTTTTGAACTGCTTTTTAACGGCCATGAGCAAGAAAACCTTTCCTAGTCCTTCTGCTCGATTCTAGTCCAAAATCTTTGGGATTGTGTGATAGCTGGATTAACCAAAGATTCCGGTAAAGTTAACTTTGGAGGAAACCTTTACTGCCCACAGGACAAAATCAGGCAGGATAGAAAACAGTTCAAGGTTTATGGAAACATTACAGACATCTGCGCAACAATTAAGCGATCGCATAGCCATCGTGACCGGTGCCTCGCGAGGAATTGGTCGAGCTGTGGCCCTGGCCTTAGCTGGGTCAGGGGCAAAGGTTGTAGTCAACTACGCCAGTTCCAGTACTGCAGCTGATCAGGTCGTAGGGGCTATCATGGATGCTGGGGGTGAAGCCTTAGCACTTCAGGCTGATGTGTCTCAAGCTGAACAAGTCGATGCCCTAGTTAAAGGGACTCTCGAAAAGTTTGGTCGTATAGACGTGCTAGTGAATAATGCTGGGATTACCCGCGACAACTTGTTATTGCGGATGAAACCCTCAGATTGGCAGGCAGTAATTGATCTGAACCTGACTGGGGTATTTTTATGTATCAAAGCAGTGAGCAAACTGATGCTCAAGCAAAAGTCTGGTCGGATTATCAATATTGCTTCCGTGTCAGGACAGATGGGAAACCCTGGTCAAGCCAATTATAGTGCTGCCAAGGCTGGTGTGATTGCCTTGACCAGAACCGTTGCCAAAGAGTTTGCTAGTCGTGGCATTACAGTCAATGCCGTAGCTCCCGGTTTTATTGACACTGATATGACCAGTGACCTTAAGTCAGAAGCCATTATCGAGCATATCCCTCTAGGTCGTTACGGTCAGCCAGAAGAAGTAGCTGGGATGGTGAGGTTTTTGGCAGCTGATCCAGCTGCTGCCTATATCACTGGACAAGTGTTTAATGTCGATGGTGGTATGGTTATGGCTTGAACCCCCCGGCACGTCGGTGTTTCAAGTTCTTAAAAGTTCAAAATTGTCAGACGAATTAGCACTCTTCGTGTAAGAGTGCTAAATTTGCTAATGGAGACACAAAGCAAGTTCAAACAACCTATGGCAAAAATCGTTTCGTTTGACGAAGAATCCAGACGTTCATTGGAGCGGGGGGTCAATGCCCTAGCTGATGCTGTACGTATTACCCTTGGTCCAAAAGGTCGTAATGTGCTTCTGGAAAAACAGTATGGGGCACCCCAGATTGTCAATGATGGTATTACCGTTGCCAAAGAGATTGAACTGGAAGACCCCTTAGAAAATACTGGCGCTAGACTAATTCAAGAAGTCGCATCCAAGACTAAAGACGTTGCTGGGGATGGCACTACCACAGCTACCATTCTGGCTCAAGCCATGATTCGGGAAGGTCTTAAGAATGTCGCAGCTGGGGCAAATCCTGTAGCTGTGCGCCGAGGAATTGAGAAAACTGTTGCCGAGCTGGTCAAAGAGATTGAGGCAATGGCACAGCCGGTTCAGGGAACTGGGATCGCTCAAGTTGCTACAGTCTCCGCCGGTAACGATCAAGAAGTGGGTGACATGATTGCCCAAGCCATGGAAAAGGTCACCAAAGATGGTGTGATCACCGTTGAAGAATCTAAATCCCTCTCCACCGAATTAGAGGTAGTGGAAGGGATGCAGATCGATCGGGGTTATATTTCCCCTTACTTCGTGACCGATAACGAACGGATGACAGTGGAATTTGAAAACCCTTGCATCCTGATTACCGATAAAAAGATTAGTGTTATCCAGGATTTGGTACCGATTCTGGAAAAAGTAGCTCGTGCCGGTCAACCGTTGCTGATTATTTCCGAAGATCTAGAAGGAGAAGCCTTGGCAACTCTGGTGGTGAATAAGGCTAGGGGTGTATTGAATGCTGCAGCCGTCAAGGCACCAGGATTTGGCGATCGCCGCAAGCAAATGTTACAGGATATTGCAGTTTTGACCGGTGGTCAGGTGATATCCGAAGACGTTGGTTTGAGCCTGGATACTGTTTCCCTAGATATGCTGGGAAATGCTACCAAAGTTAGCATTGACAAAGACAGCACCACCATTGTAGCTGGTGGTCAAACTAAGGGAGATGTAGAAAAGCGAGTTGAGCAAATCCGCCGCCAGCTAGCAGAAACTGACTCCGAATACGATAAGGAGAAACTGCAAGAACGGATTGCTAAACTGGCCGGTGGTGTAGCAGTGATTAAGGTTGGTGCGGCAACTGAAACAGAACTCAAAGACCGCAAGCTGCGGATTGAAGATGCCCTCAATGCTACTAAAGCTGCGGTAGATGAAGGGATTGTTCCTGGTGGTGGTACAACCCTGATTCGCTTAATAGAAAAAATTCCTGCAGTGGCAAATGGCCTAGAGCAGGAAGAGAAAGTTGGTGCAGGTATTGTAGCCAAGTCATTAGAAGCTCCCCTGTGTCAGATGGCGGATAATGCTGGTGTTGAAGGTTCCGTAATTGTGGAGAAAGTACGGGAGAGTACTGGTAACGTTGGCTATAATGCTGCTACTGACACCCTTGAAGACTTGATTGTTGCAGGTATTATTGACCCTGCCAAGGTAGTACGCTCATCCCTACAGAATGCTGCGTCTATCGCTGGTATGGTCTTGACCACAGAAGCCCTGGTGGTAGAGAAACCTGAACCTAAATCTGCTGCTCCTGCTCCCGACATGGGCGGCATGGGCGGCATGGGCGGCATGGGTGGCATGGGCGGCATGGGCATGATGTAGTGCCATGATCTAGTGCCATGATCTAGTGCCATTAGCTAGTCTCTTGCTTTGCAAGCATAAAGCCTTGAAGCAGCTTGTCCGTTAGGACAAGCTGCTTTTTGATTCGTCATTAGTAATGGCGTGAGTCAATCTTGGGTAAACTTATTTATGGAGTATAATTTACCAATAATTATCCAAACTGTACTTATCCCCCGTTACAAAAATCCCCGATACCCGAAAGCCCCGTCTCAAAGCGAGCGGGGATGAAGGGTCGCAGCGGTCTTTAGCCGCCGTGAAAAAGATTTAATTTTGAGTTGACAGTTTTCGCTGAGCATGTTAGCGTAATAACCTAACAGAAGAGGTCGAGTTCTGATGATCATAATAGAGTTCAAGGCATACGGAAAACCCCTCCAGTATCAAGCTATAGACGAGGCAATTAGGACGGTTAAATTTATCCGCAATAGTTGCATTCGTTTATGGATGGACAATAAGGGAACGGGTAAATATGACCTTAGCAAGTACTGCAAAATCCTTGCCAAAGAGTTTCCTTTTGCTAATGAATTGAACTCAACTGCTCGACAGGCCGCCGCTGAAAGAGCATGGTTAGAAGTTACCGTAAGAATAGTGGAGCCTTATTTCATGAGTTTTAACCCTTTTCTGCATAGCCTATCGCCTATAAAGGCTCCACTATTCTAAGGTTTCATCTCCGGTCATCAATCTCTCGCTTCTTTGAAAACTGCAAGAAAAAGGTACCTGGCAAGAAAGGTTTTCCTCGCTTTCAAAAGCACTGTAGATCAGTTGAGTACAAACAGTCAGGTTGGAAATTATCCCCTGATAAAAAATCAATCACTTTCAGTGATAAAAAGGAAATCGGAAAGCTGAAACTCAAAGGTACGTGGGATTTGTGGCGCTTTGATAAAAAGCAAATCAAGCGGGTTCGGATTGTGAAGAGGGCTGATGGGTACTACGTCCAATTTTGTGTCTCGGTTGATATCAAGGAAGAATTGGAGCCGTCCAGAACAACTATCGGGTTAGATGTTGGGTTGAAATACTTTTATACTGATTCTGACGGGAACACCGAACCCAATCCCCGATTCTATAGGAAGGGAGAAAACCGCCTAAAATTTTATCAACGCCGGGTTTCCCGGAAAAAGAAAGGCTCCTCCAACCGAAAAAAAGCCGTCAATAGATTAGGTAGGCAGCATCTTAAAATAAGTAGACAGCGTGAAGAACATGCAAAGAGACTTGCACGTTGCGTAATCCGGTCTAACGATCTGGTCGCCTACGTTCGCGCAGCGTGCCGTAAGGCAAGATTTAAGAGTCAAAAATTTGGTTAAAAACCACTGTCTATCTAAATCTATTAACGATGCAGGTTGGTATCAACTTAGGAAATGGTTGGAACATTTTGGCAAGAAATTTGGAAGAGTAACAGTCGCAGTGAATCCTGCCTATACAAGTCAAAATTGTTCTGAGTGCGGCGAAGTGGTCAAGAAATCATTATCAACTAGGACTCACGTCTGCAAATGTGGTTGCAGACTAGATCGTGACCACAACGCTGCAATCAATATCCTCAAGAGAGCCTTGGGTACGGTGGGGCACACCGGAACCTGGATCATCGATCCGAACGCTTCAGGAGACCTAGCCTCTACTGTTCTTGATTCCGGTCAGGAGCAGCAAGCTGGGTCGTTGAGTGAAGAATCCCCGCGTCTAATGACCGGGGAGTGTCAAGAATAAAACCTTCAACTACTATTTTTAAGAGGTTTACTATCCATGGATAACGACCAAAACTTGCTAATTCTGACGATTTATATAATCGGTGTTACTTACGTTTTGTACAAAGCTTTCCAGGAAATAGACAAACTCATAACCGTTGAGGTAGACTCTGATGCTATCAATCAGCAACTGGAAAAGAAAGAACTTAATGATTTCATGGAAGTCAACTTTGGCTTCGATCCTAGCTATAAATTGGATGAGTTAAAGGATCTTAAACTGACTGTTAAAAATAAAACCAACGAGAATCCTGTTTATATTGAAATAGACTGGGACAAGAGTCTGATAACTGACTTAGAAAATAATGGAAGACCCATGGTTTGGGTAAACTCTGATGATATGGAAGAAGCCCCCAAAAGCCAAGACGTTGGTAAAATTCGTCCTGGTCAAAATTGCGAATTTAAGCTGAGCGATGAAAAGATTAAAGATGCCTTATTTCCGGAGAAAGACTTGAAGAATGTGATTAAAAAGGGTGGTAAATTTAATCTCCAATTATACTTCAAGATAGAGGAAGCAAATACTGGAAAAAGCAGTTCGTGCTACTTACCCTGTAGGTTTAAACCTATCAAGTTAGACTGGACCGAGGCTAGAACTATAGCCTCGGTCCAGTCTAACTTGATAGGTTTAAACCTACAGGGTAAGCA
>NZ_JAAHFV010000115.1:0-17102 GCF_010672755.1 Moorena sp. SIO1F2 | reverse complement strand
TGTGTACCGAAATCCTTAGAGGAGCTAGAGACTTAAGCTATTGTTCATTTACACCAAGATATCAGCCCGTGGGTGGTGCGTTGTAAAATTAAGAATGTAGAATGTAGAATGTAGAATTAAGAAGGTAGAATTAAGAATTAAGAATTAAGAATTAAGAATTAAGAAGGTAGAATGTAGAATTAAGAAGGTAGAATTATAGGTTCTAAAGTTTAAATTATGTATGCTGACAGAAAACCTTCAACTTTAAATTGATAATTACCAATTCTAAATTGTAAATTCTAAATTGTAAATTCTAAATTCTAAATTCGTAAGCATTCAGCGGTCAGCGGTCAGCCGTCAGCTTTGTGGCACAGGCTTCTAACCTGTGACTTTCGTGACTATTAAACGAATGCTTACCTGTTTTATTCAAAAGCTGTTATTGTAGCGTGCCCTATCCCATAAGCTGATAGCTGATAGCTGATAACTGATAGCTGATAACTGAATGCTTACCTAAATTATAAATTCTTAATTCTTAATTCTACATTCAAAAGGTCTTTGCAGAATGGGTTAGTGGATCAAACTCAAATCGCTGGTCGTAGTTTGTTTCCCCATAAATATTAAAGGTAATTGTTGGTTCATCTCCCATTGCTTCCACACTATGGATCCCATCAGAGGTAAAACTAATAATATCTCCAGGGAATAGGATTTTTTACCCAACTTGTTCGATGCGATCGCAAAAATCTGGGTCATCAGTACGCCGCCAAAAGGTGTTTTTTTCCTGGCCACTGATCACCGCTACTACTCCCCATGTACCATGGTTGTGAATCGGAGAAACTCCCACAACCAATACTGCTCCTGGTGAGAGTACTACAGAGCAAGGCAATCCTTGTGCTGGTAAAAAAAATCCTTGTGCAAGTAAAAAGAATCCTTGTGCAAGTAAATCCAATCCTTGTGCCGGTAAATAAGGTGTCTTAATGATGTCCACCTATAATCTCCCGCACCTAAGATGCTGTGATCATCGGTGGAGCGAGCCCCTATTACTGCTGGTGTGATGGCAGCTTGGGATGTCCCTGGGCATACTACCTGGGGATACTACCTGGGCATACTAGCAGATTACTTAATTGCTGCCTCGCGCTATGTCTGTGCCAGCAGCCCTTGCCTTGACCTGTAGGGCTTCTATAGGATCTGATCATAATAAGTTTGACAGGTTGTAATGTATATGACACCTTGTCATATAATTGAACCATTGACAGTCATGGTTCAATTTTTTTATGAAAAACATCCCATTGAAAAAGCTACTATCACTCCTAGTGGTAACGGTCTGTATCTTAACCTTTACCTATGGTTGCGGCGGCCCAACTACAGCAACTGTTCCTCCAGAAACCACACCTGCCCCAGCTGCTGAAGTTGCCCCAGAGCCGGAATCCCCAGCGGAACCCACAGAGGTGGCTGAAGAAGAACCCGCCCCAGCGGAACCCACAGAGGTGGCTGAAGAAGAACCCACCCCAGCGGAACCCACTGAGGTCCCTGTAGCATCTGAGCCTGCTGCTGCAGCTGATGCAGGAACCTACACTGTGAAAATGGGTACAGACAATGGGCAACTAAAATTTGAACCAAGTACTCTTACCATCAAAGTGGGTGACACCGTCAAGTGGGTGATGAACAACATTGGTCCTCATAATGTTGTTTTTGATGACGCCGAATCTCTGACTCATAAAAAGATGTTGATGGCTAAGGGTTCTTCCTATACATCTACGTTTGATGAGGTCGGTGAATACTCCTACTACTGTGCCCCCCACCGTGGTGCTGGCATGGGAGGCACAATCATTGTTGAAGCTGGATCATAGTAGCGCTAGGACTAGGGCTGTTGATCAAGACTTCGAGGAATGTGAAAACCACACAGCTTGTGCTGTGTGGCTCCAACGGGCGTAACCTATAGACGATCCAGAAACATCCGTCGGAAAATTAGTAGTTAGTAGTTTTTGCTACTAACTATCACAAGATTGACTATTCTAAGACTTAAGCGATCGCAAATCGTGGTAGTTTAGTGAACTTAAATCAAGACTTACCTAGCAACTATAACCCTAGGGTATGACTTAAGGGCGCACGGTGTGCGCCCTTACTGCGTTTCAAGTCAGGAAGAAATCAAGAAGTTTGACAGCTTGTCTTTTGACGGAAAGAAATACATGATCTGACAATCCTGTATGGACTAGCGAACTTGTTTTTTTTAATCTCATGAGACAAATTGCATTGAAAAAGCTACTATCACTCTTAGTGGTAACGGTCTGTGTGTTGACCTTTACCTATGGTTGCGGTAGCGCAACTACAGCTACTGTTCCTCCAGAAACCACACCTGCCCCAACTGCTGCAGTTGAAACAGTGGAATCCCCAGCGGAACCCACCGAAGTAGCAGAGGAAGAAACTACTCCTGCTGAACCAGAAGCAGTAGCAGAGGAAGAAACTACTCCTGCTGAGCCAGAAGTAGTAGCAGAGGAAGAAACTACTCCCGCTGAACCAGAAGAAGTAGCTGTAGCACCTGAGCCTGCTGCTGAGCCAGAAGCAGTAGCAGAGGAAGAAACTACTCCTGCTGAACCTGTCGAAGTAGCTGTAGCCGTAGATGAAGCAGCCCTAAAGAAATCAGCACAAGTCTTCTCAGCCAACTGTGCCGCTTGTCATGCAGGTGGAAAGAATTTAATCAATACCCAAAAAACTCTGAAAAAGGATGCCCTTGAGAAGTATGGCATGTATTCTAAGGAAAAGATCGTTTACCAGATCACCAATGGTAAACCCCCCATGCCAGCCTTCAAAGGTAAGCTAAAAGAGGAGCAGATTGCAGCGCTTGCTGATTATGTGCTGTATCAAGCTGACAATGGTTGGTAATAGCTTGATTCAATTGGGTTTATAAACGATTTGTGAAAATCAATCGTAAGCATTCAGCTATCAGCTATCAGCTATCAGCCGTCAGCTATCAGTGATCAGTTATCAGCTATCAGCTATCAGCTATCAGTGATCAGCTATCAGCTAAAGGCTGACTAATAACGGCTGACGGCTGACGGCTGACGGCTGACGACTGAATTCTTACTCACAACCTATTTATCATTCCTAGATCAGTATTAGTGGTTAGTAGTTAGTTGTTGGTGTTATTTTCATTACCAACTAGCTACTGACCACTAATTATTTTTTTTGACATCCTCCCCCGTTAAATCAGAGATTATAACGGGGGATTCCCAAACCTCACGATCTGGGTTTACTGCTTCTTAAGCACTTATCTAGGTTGTTACCAACCCCCGACAGCCCGCCTACACAGTCAATTTTTCCCACGATCTGCCCGACCGCAGTGATACCACGTTGACAAATCACTTGAGCAGCTGAAACATCTCTGTTGATCTCGTAATGGCATTCGGGACAAAAGTGGATACGTTCAGATAAATCTTTTTTGCCTGTATGTGTAGCACAATTTGGACAAATTTGACTAGTGTACCTGTGATCAACCTTGCCAAAATATACTCCTCGTTTCCAACAAACCCAGACCAGAATATTGAAGAACTGACCAAAACCTGCGTCAAGGGTATGTTTACCTAACATCCCTTTTGCCCAAGTTCTAAAATCTAAGTCTATGTCCTTCGGACAGGCTTCGCCAACAACAAATATCATTCCAGCTTGGTCACAAAGATGATGTGCTAACTTAAAGTGAAAATCTTTTCGAGTATCTGATATTTTTTGATGAAGTCTTGCAATTTTACAATTAAGTTTATGTCTATTTGCCGACCCTTTTTTCTTTAACTTTAATCTGCGTTGTAGCAATTTCAGCTTACCGTGCAGCTTGGTTAAAAATCTAGGCCGCTCTATTAACTCATTGTCGGAAGTTGCTAAAAACTTGTCTAGCCCAATATCAATCCCCAGTGGATGACCCCACGCTGGTATATCAGGAATACTGACTTCACTTTGTAAAGACAGCATTGCAAAATAACCACTAGCCCGTTTAACTATCCTAACTTGCTTGATTTTAAATCCATCTGGAATTGGTCGTGACAATCTCATCTTAACTAATCCAATCTGAGGTAGCTTGAGCCACTCGTTTTTCATTGGATTAGTTTTAAACTGAGGGAATACAAACGACCGCATCCGGTATTTATTTTTAAATCTAGGAAAACCATATCTCTGCTCTCTCATATTATTAAATGCTCGGTCTAAATTCTTTAAGACTTGTTGTAAAACTTGAGCATTTGTTCTTTTAAGTTCAGGATTGGTCTTTTTGGCTTTAGTTAATTTTGCAGCTTGTAATTTGTAGTTGGGATACGGTTCATCTGCTGGAATTATATATTCCTGCTGTAAAGAACAATAATTAACTGCACATTTCCTACTTTTGTACCAGTCTTTTCGTTCTCTTAAGGCGTAATTCCAAACCTTTCTACAAACCTTCAAGATATCTTCGATTACGGCAATTTGTTGTTGAGAGGGAATTAACTTGTACTCGTAGGTTAGTGTCAGCATACTTAAATTATAACACAATTCTATCCAGGAATGCTACTTGAGTAGAACTAAGCTTTTGGCCGCAATTCACCTCCCGCTAACCCTGCGGGTATAACGGGAGGTGAATTGCTCTATATCGATAGCGCTGTGCTATAACTGAAGATCTTTCTAATAAGATGATTATTGATTTAACATTTTATCGGTCTTTACTAATGATATTGATCGAGATTTTTTTTCCATTAATCATCACCTAAACATCAAATCATCAAGGGGTGATAATGATCATTATCACCCCTTGAGCCCCTAAGATTATTCCTCTTGCTCTATCGGCATACCTATATCAAGAAAAATCAAAAATTTCGCATCGGGCATCAACTGCTTCAGAGCCTGGGAATAGCTTTTGGCATCGGAAAGGTTCTCAAACCGAGCGAAAACTAGTGGTGGCATCGGTGGCAATAGCCGAATCATTACCCATCGGTATAGTTGACTGTAAGACATAATGTAAGTTGTCTCCTTTACATGGGGATCAAGAGCCAGCCCGAGCCCGACAAGATCTGCGGGCTGGCTCTTCCGTGGAATTTATTCTCCACGTTTTCATTATATCACAAAAAATATTATAGTATAGCATATTTTAAAAATTTTTGTAACAAATTCCTTTAGGGAGTCGGGAGTCGGGAGTCGGGAGTCGGGAGTCGGGAATAGGGAGTAGGGAGTAGGGAATAGGGAACAGGGAACAGGGAACAGGGAATAGGGAATAGGGAGGTATAAAGTTTATGGAAGGTATAGAAGATGTAGGATGTGTAGGAAGTATGGGGTGGGGCTATAATTTTAGATTATATTAAGTTTTTTTGGTCAGGATTTGTGATATCCTCTCGGTAGTTGTTAGTAAAACAATCATAATCACCGATAGCGAACCCGTTTCTAATGGGAACTCCCCTGCTGCGGTTTTCCTTAGGGATTCTAATCGCAAAGGCATAGCAAACCCATCTTAATTAATAAGCAAAAATCCGATAAGCATCACTACTATAACTATCACTAGTTAGACTATGTATCTGTGATCAAGTAGGTGTTTCAAATATAGCGGTTTCTAGCCTAATCAGGTACACAGGATTTTTTCCCTACTCCCTACTCCCTACTCCCTATTCCCTACTCCCTACTCCCTACTCCCTACTCCCTACTCCCTAATTTATAGCTCACCCAATTAATAACTCCTAAAAATGCTAATGAAAGCTCAAACAATTCTAGCGAGATATGCCCAAGGAGAAAGGGATTTCCGAAAGGTAAATCTCAGGGGTCAGTCATTCCAAGGGAGAAACCTGTCTGGGGCAGATTTTAGTGACGCTGATCTTAGAGGAGCTAACTTTAAGAATGCGATGCTCAGGGGAACTAAGTTCCGTCAGGCAAAGGCTGGATTACAAAGATCCTGGTCAATTGTTATTCTATTGGTTTCATCGATAGCGTTAATACTATCAGCAATTGCTTCATTTTATGGTGGGAGTTATGCAGCATTTATTGTTAACTATGTCCAGGGTTCAAACCTAATCTTTGCCTGGATAGCCTTGGTAGCAATAATTGTTTTATTTTTTGTTATCCTTGGTCAAGGTATTCAAACAGTCCAAGCTTTAGTGGTAGGCTTGGTCTTTGCCTTTGCCGTAGCTGTTGCTGTCGCTGGAGCCTTTGGCTTAGCCTTCCCCTTCGCCCTAGCCTTTGCCTTAGGCTTACCCTTGGTCATAGCCCTAGCGGTAGCTACCACTGGAGCGGCAGTGGAAGTGTTTGATGGTGTCTTAATTGGAGTCTTAGGCTTGTTGGTAGCAGTAGGTGGAGCTGTAGCTGGAGTCTATGCCATACAGCAGTTAGCCTTGCCCTTTGCCAGAACCGGAACCTTGGGCTTCCAGCTCGCCTCTTCCTTAGCTGGAACTTTAGCCTTCCTCTTGGCTTTACTTGGTTCTTACCTGGGCTGGGGTGCTCTAACGGAAGACCCTAAACATGCCTGGATTCGGACGAATGCGATCGCATTTGCGGCTACAGGGGGTACTAGCTTTTACAACGCTGACCTAACCGATGCTGACTTTACCGGAGCTACCCTCAAAAATACAGATTTAAGACAGGCTAATCTTACTGGTACTAGTTTGGAAAATACTAGTAAACTTGACTTGGCTAGACAGAGCTAAGGTGAGCTATCAGTGGTCAGCCGTCAGCGGTCAGTGGTCAGCTTATTTGCTACGGCCAACGGCTGAGGGTTCTTTCCCTATTCCCTGTTCCCAGATCCGCTGTTCCCTTTCCATTAATATAGCGCTATACTTTTAAAGTTTCTTAATTTGCTTCAATCAGAAAATATGATATATTGTTCAGTGAATATACTGAACCCAGTTTATCATCAAGACTCTGTTCCTTCGGTTTTCCCTAGGGAGTCTAATCCCTAAGTCAGGGGAAATACATCTAAATTAATTAATCAGCACAAATAATCTAATTATTAATACTTCAGGTAAGCCGTCAGCCGTGAGCTTTTAGCTCACGCTACGCGAACAGCCGTCAGCTCTTAGTTATCAGCTTGTTTTATTCAAAAGCTGAATGCTGAATGCTGAATGCTGAATGCTGAATGCTGACCGCTGAATGCTGATAACTGATAGCTTACTATGTTACTACCACTAATGGAAGCTATGAAAGCTAATGAAGTTCTAACCAGATATAAGAATGGAGAAAGGGATTTCCGCAGGGTAAATCTCAGAGGTCAGTCTTTCCAGGGGCAAGACCTTTCAGGAACAGATTTTAGTGAAGCTGATATTAGGGGAGCCAACTTTAAGAATGCTATTCTAACCGGAACTAACTTCTGTAAGGCCAAGGCGGGATTACAAAAACGGTGGGTAACTGTTCTTCTGTTAGTTTCCTGGATAGTGTCAGGACTATCAGGAATTCTCTCCTTCCTTGGTGGGGGGGTAGTAGCGTTTATCTTTGACAACTTAGATAACCAAGTCTCCGGCTGGATAGCTTTGGTTTGTGTAATTATAGTATATATTGTTATCCTGCGTAAAGGTATGGGAGCAGGAGCCGTCCTCGGTTTCGTCTGTGCTTTCGGTGCTGTCAGCACCGTTGCCATCGACAGCGGCAGCGTCAGCGGCTTCGCCTGCCCGATTGCCATCGCCAGCATCTATGCCGTTGCCATCACCAGCGCCAGCGCCAAGACCAGCGCCAGGGCCAGCGCCAGGGTCGTTAGCCTCTTCATCACCAGCGCCAGCGCCAGCGCCATCGCCTTCCGATTAAGCGGATCTGTAGACATAGCCGTAGCCATAGCTGTAGCCTTAGTCTTAGTATTACTTGGTGCTTACCAGGGCTGGCGTGCTCTAAAAGGGGACCCCCGAGATGCCTTGATTCGCACTATTGCGATCGCATTTGCGGCTACAGGGGGTACAAGTTTTTACAACGCTGACCTAACCGATGCTGACTTTACCGGAGCTACCCTCAAAAGTACAGACTTAAGAAAGGCTAATCTTACTGGTACTTGTTTGGAAAATACTAGTAAACTTGACTTGGCTAGACAGAGCTAAGGTGAGCTATCAGCGGTCAGCCGTCAGCTATCAGCCGTCAGTGGTCACCCGGGCTATTTCATTGCTCCCCCCAATGATCACGGGGGGCTGGGGGGGATCTATCCCAAATCTGCTTCAGGGTTGAGATCCCCCTAAATCCCCCTTAGTAAGGGGGACTTTTCAGACTCAAACTAGCGCTATACTTATTCCGTTTCTTCATTTGCTTCAGTTATCAAACATGATATACTAGCCAGTAGGTATACTCAAACCCCTTTTTTATCAAAACTATCTTCCTTAGGTTTTCCTTAGGGAGCCTAATCGTTAAGTCAGGGTAAATACATCTATATTAATTAATCAGCAAAAATAATCTAATTATTAATACTTAAGGTCAGTGGTCAGCTTGTTTTATTCAAAAACTGTTCGCGTAGCGTGTGCGTAGCACATAAGCTGATAGCTGACCGCTGACTATATGACTATCATTTATGGAAGCTAATGAAGTTCTAACCAGATATGCAAAAGGAGAAAGGGATTTCCGAAGGTTAAATCTCAGAGGTCAATCGTTTCAGGGGAAAAACCTTTCAGGGGCAGATTTTAGTGAAGCTGATATTAGAGGCGCGAACTTTAAGAATGCTAATCTAACCGGAACTAAGTTCTGTAAGGCGAAGGCTGGATTACAAAAACGGTGGACAATTGTTCTTCTGTTATCTTCCTGGATAGTGTCAGGACTATCAGGATTTGTATCCTTACTGGGTGGGGTGGTAGTAGCGTCAATCTTTGACTCTAACGACCAAGTCTCCGGTTGCATAGCTTTGGTTACTATAATTATAGTATATAGTGTTATTCTGCGTCAAGGTATCGGTTCAGTAATCGCCCTCGCCCTCGCCCTCGCCCTCGCCCTCGCCCTCGCCTTCACCTTCTCCAGCGCCCTCGCCCTCGCCCTCGCCTTCGCCCTCGCCCTCGGCAGCGCCATCGCCATTGCCCTCGGCAACTCCATCGCCATTGCCCTCGGCAGCGATGCCGGCAGCGCCATCCCCATTGCCCTCGCCATTGCCTTCGCCTTATTCATCGCCAGCGGCAGCGGCAGCGGCAGCGGCAGGTCCTTCACCATCTCCTTCGCCTTCTTCATCGCCTTCGCCATCGCCAGTGAATTTAAATTAGGCACCGCTGGATCATGGGCTGTAGCCATAGCTGTAGGCTTAGTCTTAGTATTACTTGGTGCTTACCTGGGCTGGCGTGCTCTAAAAGGGAACCCCCGAGATGCCTGGATTCGTACTATTGCTATTGCTTTTGCTGCTACAGGAGGTACCAGTTTCTACAAAGCCAATTTAACTGATGCTGATTTTACCGGAGCTATTCTCAAAAGTACAGATTTAAGAAAGGCTAATCTCACCCGTACCTGTTGGCAAAATACTATTAACATTGACCGAGCTAGACCAGGTAAAACTATCTTAGCTGATACAGCTGTCAGAGAATTATTAGTTAGTGGTAATGGTTACAATAAGTCTTATGTTGATGCCAATCTTAGAGGAGCAAATTTAAAAGGGGCTAATTTAAATAAGGCTAATCTAAAACTGGCTGATATTAGCGAAGCTACCTTAGAGGATGCTAATTTAGAATGGGCTAATTTAACTGAAGCTAATTGCGTTGGTACTAATTTTACCCATGCTTATTTAACGGGAGCTTGTTTAGAAGCGTGGAATATTGACTCCACAACTACGTTAACTAATATTGATTGTCAGTATGTCTTTTTGCTAGAAAAGCCCAATTCTCAAGGAAGTCGAGAGCGTCGTCCCCATGATCCTGACCGGGTTTTCCAACCAGGGGATTTTGAAAAGCTCTATAACAAGATTATGAATACTGTGCAGATTCTGCTGCGTAATGGTGTTAATCCAGAAGCATTTCGTCAAGCCTTTAAAAAAATAATGGCTGGAAATCCTGCAATTACTAGTGATTCGATTCAAGCGATTGAGAAGAAAGGCAATGATGTTTTACTTACCTTAGAAGTGCCAGAAGGAACAGATAAAGGTAAATTTGAAAGACAATTTTTTGCAGTTTATGAAGCTAGGTTGGAAGCAGCGAAACAAACTGCTCTGCTAGAGGCGGAAAGAATTCATAATCAAGATTATAAGGAATTTGTTAGAGCTGCTTTGACTAGCCATCAGTCATCCAACCCAATAATCAATCTTACAAATACCGCTAAAGCGGAGAGTGATATGTCAGATAATGCCCGTAATTTGAATATAGATAATCTAGATATAGATCAAAGCCAAGCTCATAATCCTAATAATTTTAATGTTTTCAACGACAATGCTAGACAAATTAACACTAATAATTTTACATCAGAGCAAAAACACAGCTTAGCCGAAGCAGCAGCAGAAATCCAGCAACTCCTAAACCAACTATCCCAGACTAATCCCACTACAACCAACAAAGAAAAGATGATAGTTGTAGGTGAAGTTATTGACCAAATTGAGACTAACCCAACTCTAAAAGCCAAGGTTATCAATGCCCTGAAAGCAGGAGGAGTGGAAGCTTTCAAGGAAGCTATAGATCATCCTCTGGTGAATATTTTGATGGCAACAATTGATGGCTGGAGCGAGGTTTAGGCGTAGGGTGTGTTAGGGACGGGCTCGCAATGATTTTCTCCGTCGCCAGTGTTTAAAAAGCCCGTCCCGTAACGCACCACCGGGTTAAACAGCTTTAATGAGATGTATGAAATTAATGTTTAGTAGTAATTTCCGAAATAGCGTTGCCTCAGTCTTTGAATGAATATCAGTAGAGTGGGCATCCTGCCCGCCCGCAAATCTATTAAATATCAGTAGAGTGGGCATCCTGCCCGCCCGCAAATCTATTAAATATCAGTAGAGTGGGCATCCTGCCCGCCCGCAAATAAGCATGAATATCAGTAGAGTGGGCATCCTGCCCGCCCGCAAATAAGCATGAATATCAGTAGAGTGGGCATCCTGCCCGCCCGCAAATCTATTAAATATCAGTAGAGTGGGCATCCTGCCCGCCCGCAAATCTATTAAATATCAGTAGAGTGGGCATCCTGCCCGCCCGCAAATAAGCATGAATATCAGTAGAGTGGGCATCCTGCCCGCCCGCAAATAAGCATGAATATCAGTAGAGTGGGCATCCTGCCCGCCTGAAAATAAGCATGAAACTGGCAAGATGCCAGTTCCACGCCTGATGCCCATTCCATGATCTATTGAAACTGGCAAGATGCCAGTTCTACCAAGATGCCCATTCCATGATCTATTGAAACTGGCAAGATGCCAGTTCTACCAAGATGCCCATTCCATGATCTATTGAAACTGGCAAGATGCCAGTTCTACCAAGATGCCCATTCCATGATCTATTGAAACTGGCAAGATGCCAGTTCCACGAATTTTTAGCCTACTCCAGTTCAGTAATGCCACCGATTAAGATGAGAAATAGGAACAAATTTCTCTAATCTTGTCACAACAATCAACAATGAAAGGACTCTGGCTCGAAAACCAGCAACTGCAACTGCGCACTGACCTACCTGTGCCATCACCACCCTCTGATGAAGCCTTAGTGCGGGTGTTGCGTGCGGGGATATGCAACACTGATTTGGAACTAATCCGAGGCTATTACCCCTACAAAGGTATATTAGGTCATGAATTTGTTGGTGTTGTGGAAGATGGACCAGAGAATTTAGTCAACCAGCGGGTGGTAGGAGAAATTAATGCCGCCTGTGGTGAGTGTCGATTTTGTAAAAGTGGACAACCGACTCACTGCCAAAACCGTACTGTCTTAGGTATTGTTAACCGTAACGGAGCCTTTGCTGACTATCTGACCTTGCCAGTAAAAAACTTACATCCCTTACCCGATACTATTTCTACTGATGCCGCCACCTTTACTGAACCTTTGGCTGCTGCTCTGGAAATTCAGGAACAAGTCAGGGTTGCTCCCGACCACCAGGTGGTAGTAGTGGGAGACGGTAAGCTCGGACAACTGGTAGCACAAACCCTAGCCCTAACGGGCTGCAATTTGCTAGTGATTGGCCGTCATCACGAGAAATTGGCCAATTTAGAAGCCAGAGGAATTAAAGTAGGCTTTGCCGATGCCATCACTAACGGTAGTTTCGATATCTCAGTCGAGTGTACTGGCAACCCCGAAGGCTTTGCCCTTGCCCGTGGAGCCTTGCGCCCACGAGGTACCCTGGTACTAAAAAGTACCTACGCTGGCCAGCTAACCTTTGATGCATCATCTCTGGTAGTAGACGAAATCACGCTAATCGGTTCCCGTTGCGGTCCCTTTAAACCAGCAATTAATTTATTAGCACAAGATAAAGTAAATGTCAACTACCTGATCCAAGCTCATTACCCAGTTGAGGAAGGGTTAACCGCCTTTAACCATGCCCAGCAGCAGGGAGTCTTGAAAATTTTACTGACCATGGATCAGAACTCTTGAAACATGATCAATAGGTGATGGAATTTAAGCTATCAGCGGTCAGCTATCAGCTATCAGCTGAATATCAGTAGAGCGGGCATCCTGCCCGCCTGGGTATTATACAGGCAAGATGCCCGTTCCACGCCTGATGCCCGATACAGGCAAGATGCCCATTCCACTCAATCTCAGTAGAGCGGGCATCCTGCCCGCCTGGGTATTATACAGGCAAGATGCCCGTTCCACGCCTGATGCCCGATACAGGCAAGATGCCTATTCCACCCAATATCAGTAGAGCGGGCATCCTGCCCGCCTGGGTATGATACAGGCCAGATGCCCGTTCCACGCCTGATGCCCGATACAGGCAAGATGCCCATTCCACTCAATCTCAGTAGAGCGGGCATCCTGCCCGCCTGGGTATTATACAGGCAAGATGCCCGTTCCACGCCTGATGCCCGATACAGGCAAGATGCCTATTCCACACTCCCGATTCCCGATTCCCGATTCCCGATTCCCTACTCCCTACTCCCTACTCCCTACTCCCTACTCCCTTTACTAAACCATGACTTATCAACCACAATCCGAATTCGAGAAATCTCTAAATATCCGTGCGATGACCACCAAACAAATTTGGTCTTATTCTACTGTGATGTTAGCGATTTGTATGATTTTTGCCCCAGGCAAATATAAGTTAGCTCTACCGATGATTGTCATCGGGGGCGCAGCAACTAGCACCGCTTTTGTTTGGCACTCTCATAACAAGTCCTATAAAACCCTTCTTCCTAATCAAGTACAACAGATAGAAGAACGCCTCGGTAACATAGAAACTATTGTGGGACGGGATGATTTGGAAGTAAATTTGAAACTTAAACAGTTAGAAGAAAAGATATAGTACAGCAGTTTTAAATTGGATGAGGTACAAATTCTTGGGTTTTAGGGAGCAGGGAGCAGGGACTTCGGAGCAGGTAATAGGTAAAAAATACTGTGTACCTGATAGCTAGTAAAAACGCTGTATTTGTAAGTTTAGGTATAAACGAAATATAGTATTATAATTGAGTATTTTATCAGGCTCGATTATAGTATATAAGGCTAGATAATTTGGAAAGATATCACCTAATATAGCGTTGATCATACTTATGAGGTACAGTCAATCTTATTACCTCTACTCCCTACTCCCTACTCCCTACTCCCTGCTCCCTTAAAAAAAAGACCTCACCTAATTGAAAACCGCTATACAATAATAATGCTCAAAACGAAGACTTATGTAACTGCTACACTATCTACACTACTCCTAGCACTAGTAATTGGATGTAATGGGGCGGATTCCCCAAAGGGTGTATCTCCATCTCCTGATCCAGATGCTTCCAAGTCCTCAGAACCAGAGAATGCACTAAAGGTGATCCAAAAGCCTGATCAACCCCTAACTGTTGCGGAAACGAATCCTATTCCAGGAAGCCAACAGAGTGTTGACCAATACCTGAAAGGATTATCCGCCAAAGGGATGACCAAGACCAATCAAGGCATATGGATCGAATCAGGAGATACCCTCTTAGCGAATTACCAAGGCACTACTCCCTTACCCGCAGCATCCCTTACCAAAGCAGCCACCACCCTAGCCGCTCTTTCTACTCTTGGTCCTGACCACCAATTCATTACCAAATTTAGCGCCACCGGACCGATTGAGAACGGGGTGCTACAAGGAGACCTAGTGGTTGAAGGATCAGAAGACCCCTTTTTTGTTTGGGAAGAAGCCATAGCAGTAGGCAACCAGTTAAATCAGTTAGGAATCAAGCAAGTAACCGGTAATTTGGTGATTGTGGGTAAGTTTTATATGAATTTTGAGACCTTACCCCTCAAAGCTGGCACTCTGCTCAAGCAAGGCTTGAATGGTAAGAGTTGGCCACCAGCAGCAGAAACTCAGTATCAGACCTTACCCCCAGGTACCCCTAGACCAGAAATTGCGATCGCAGGCTCTGTGCAAGTGGTAGCTTCACCCCCTGACAATCTACAGCCCCTGGTACGCCAATATTCCTTTCCCCTGGCGGAACTGCTGAAGAAAATGAATCGCTACAGTAATAATAAAATGGCAGAAATGCTAGCCAATACCGTTGGTGGAGCCAAAGTGGTAGCCCGCAAAGCAGCAGAAGCGGCGGGAGTACCCCAATCAGAAATTAGCTTAATCAATGGGTCTGGTTTAGGTGAAGAAAATCGCATGTCTCCTCGGGCTGTCACTGCTGTATTTCTCGCCATTGAGCGCTATCTTCAGCAATACAACATGACCGTTGCTGATGTATTTGCCATCGTAGGAGAAGACAAAGGTATATTAAATGAACGTCCATTGCCTAACTTAGCAGTAGTGAAATCCGGTAGTTTGAATTATGTTAGTACCTTAGCCGGAGCCTTACCAACTCAAACCTATGGCACTGTTTGGTTTGCTGTCATGAATTCAGGAGGAGACTATACCAAATTCCGGACTGAGCAAGAGATGCTGCTAAAAGAATTAGTAAATAAATGGGGAGTGGTGCAATCTCTTCCTCCTGACATTAAACCATCACCCCAGAGGATCGGTAAGAGGTCGTTTAGTGAAATTGTTAGGTAGGGAGTAGGGAGTAGGGAGTAGGGAGTAGGGAGTAGGGAGTAGGGAGTAGGGAGTAGTCAGCGGTCAGTAGTCAGCAGTCAGCCGTGGCACAGGCTTCCAGCCTGTGACCTAACCCGCTGCATCGCTTATTCAAAAGCACCGATCTAGTAGCGTGGGCATAAGCTGATAGCTGGTAGCTGATGGCACCTCAAGTAGCGTGGGCATAAGCTGATAGCTGATACCTGATAGCTAATAGCTGATAGCTTACCTCCCGAATCCCGACTCCCGATTCCCGATTCCCGACTCCCCATTCCCGACTCCCTGCTGTATCCTAGTTGAGTGTTAACAAAACTCTCATTAACTGAGAAAATAGATGGCAAACCCAACCGCAACCCTAGAAACCTCTTTAGGCACAATTACCGTGGAATTGTTCACAGATGTGATGCCAGAGACAGCCGGTAATTTCATTAAACTAGCCAAGTCTGGTTTCTACGATGGTCTTCATTTTCACCGGGTGATTAATAACTTCATGATTCAGTTTGGCTGTCCCTATAGCAAGGATCCCAATAGTGGTCGCGCCGGTACCGGGAATGGTCCTGACGGCTGCATCCAGGATGAGCACCCGGACAATGCCAAAATCTCCAATCAGCCAGGTACATTATCTATGGCAAATACCGGTGCTCCCAATAGCGGTAGTTGTCAGTTTTTCATCAATACACGAGACAATTCCTATCTCGATTGGTTTTCTCCAGGTCCCTCTTTGCACCCGGTTTTTGGTAAAGTGACTGAGGGTATGGATGTGGTGCAAAAGATTGAAAGCACCCCTACTGATCGCGGTGATCGCCCCAAAACTCCGGTTCAAATGGTGAAAGTGACCATTAACGAGTAACGTCAGCTATCAGTAATCAGCTATCAGTTATCAGCGGTCAGCAATCAGTTATCAGTTATCAGTTATCAGTTATCAGCTATCAGCTATCAGCTACCTGTAGGGTGGGCAAGGTTTTGCCCACCCTACACATGGAGTCTGTGGGTAAGTCCTGATCAAATAAGCTGACGGCTGACCACTGACGGCTGACCACTGACCTTTTCTCTTTTTCTAAGATATTCTTCAACAAGCCGAGTTGATATAATTTGACTGTATCACTAGGGGAGCAAATTCTTTAGTGCTAGCGTCTACTGGGAATGGTCTGACTTAGGAACGGGAAAACCCATGAACACATCACCCTGGCTAGCAGCTACTGCAATCACTACAGCTTCTTGCCTTACCTTAGGCGCTATTAATCCAGCAGCAGCGAATACCTTTGGCAACATTGAAGTTAACGACAACAATTTTATTGCAGTAGCTGCCCCTTTTGGCTACAACCGCTATCAATTACTAATCATCGAGCAGATTGCAAACTGGCAAGCGTGCTGGGGTGAACGTGGCACTAACCCAGTTGTAGTAGAGCCTCTGCTGCTCAACTTTGACTTTACAGGAATTTGTGGCCGCAGTACAGACAGCAACGGCTATTCTATCCGCGTCGATAGTCAAGACTTCGGCCTAGACTATATGCTCAGAGTGGTTAAGCGGAATGGGGAATTGGTATTAGTAGGGACTCACCGCATTGACCGCAATGCCCCAGACATTGAGCTTGGCCGCACCAGAGGTTTGGCTAATGGCTTTCTCAAAATCTTTCTTGATCCTGGTTGGCGATTTACCAAACGTGTCTATCAAGGCAGACAATTAGGTCATATCTATCTTACCTATGGTGCGATCGCTAATACTGTCGCGCCACAGTGGAACAGTAGCCCTCAACCTTCACCACCTACCCCCAGCAGGGAATATATTTTTACCAAACCACAAGCCCAACCAAAGACTAGTGGTGAACGTTTTCCTGACACTAGCCCTCAACTTCCAGCACCTGCACCGGCAGAATCCTCAGATGATGGCATACCAGTGTTTGAGGGGTCTAATTAAGAATTTCACGAGTAGGGAGATAGGGAGATAGGGAGATAGGGAGATAGGGAGGTAGGGAGATAGGGAGATAGGGAGATAGGGAGATAGGGAGATAGGGAGATAGGGAGATAGGGAGATAGGGAGATAGGGAGATAGGGAGATAGGGAGATAGGGAGATAGGGAGATAGGGAGATAGGGA
>NZ_JAAHFV010000114.1:0-17245 GCF_010672755.1 Moorena sp. SIO1F2 | reverse complement strand
CCGTTCCCACTGGTCCGAGACGCAAAGCATAGCGGCGTATCATGATAGCACAGCTCCTGATTGACTAAACTCTCTACAGCTACCGATTCTAAACTAAATTGATACCTATTTGATGACACGCCCTAGGAATTCCGGAATAGTTTGGGAGTTTTGCTTTCTGGAGATCTGGTTTATTTTATCCGGGAAAAAAGTCCAAAAGGTTACTTCACCTAAGAACCAGGCAATTACCATCAGCAGAGCAGAAACTCCCATGGAGTAAGCCATTCCAACGGTTCCGATCATAATCCATCCACTGTTTCCCGTTGCGCCAGCACTCAGACCGACAAAGACTTTTCCAAAAGAGCGTGAGCCAAGTAAGTAGTCTGATTCTGTATTATCGGAAGATTTAGCAGCTAGAGCCCCAATCCACAAAAAAATTACTAGAAACAGTCCAAAACTGAAAATTGTAATACCTGATTCCATTAGTTTTTATCTAAGGTTTTTTGAGGTTTAACTGCTCCGGTTGGCGAACTACCAAGCTATGAATACCATGTATGAATACCATGGAATCAAACTGATTCGAATTCTCCAGGGTGTCTGCCACAAATTTTTATTCGCTTTTGGTAATGGGTAATGGTCGTCCAATTAACGATTAGCCATGACGCCATAATCAGCTCTCTAATTTATTTTATAGAAAGGGGATTAGAGAGCTTTAAAATTTTAAGGCGATACCGTTTCCTACAAGCTATTACACCGATCAGGAAAAAGTTTTTCCTATAGTATCATATTCGATTAAATACCGATAATTTCGGGGGGTTGCTTATACCAAGTTGGTTCTTGCCATGTTAATCCCGTTGTTACTCGCCTTGGAAGAATAAGATGATTGCAAAGCTTAGTGTTCAGTGCTTAGTGTTCAGTGTTGTGCAGGAAGCTTGACTACTCCCCCGCATAAATGACGGGGGATTCTAATAAGGATGTTTCGTGATGGGATGAATCCGCATCACTCCACACTTTTTTCTTATTAACTGACCACAGGAATACCCTGTGGAAGTCAAAACGCCCCTACCCAGTTCGTCTAGGTTAATACCTAGCGTTCTGCTTACTTTGCGTATTATATTGGCAGCACCATTACAATCCGCATTGACATACCAATTCATTGCTGTTCGGTATAAACCGCGTTTCGTTCTTCTCCCTGATGGCTTCCAATCCTTGGGTTTTTCACCATATTTAGGCAGATAGTCACCATCTAAGAAAGGTTAAACTAAGTCGGGGGGTCGCCCCCAGCCGACTCGTCTTCAAAACCGTACGTGACAGTTTCCCGTCATACGGCTCCTCATGAAAGGAATCATTGTCATTGATACCTCTAGAAGGGATTATCATCTAAGTTTGTTAGATTGATTTTCTTTCTGTGTTTTGCATCGTGGCAGTGTAGGTGAAGTAGCTCAAGATTATTGAGTTGGTCGTTTCCACCGTTTGCGCGTGGTATTATGTGGTGTACTTCCATAAAATCCCCGTCCCTGAATATGAGTCCACAATGATTGCATTTCCCTTCTTGCCTTTTCAAAAGTGTTCCCTTTTGACTGGTCATCTCGGGATGCTTTTGCATTCTGGTGTTCCAATATATGAGGTCTCCATCGAAAATACTTCTGTCTCCCTTAACTTTGTTGTGCCTGATTATTTTTGTTTTGGCATGTTTAGGTAAATAATTATCTTCACTTGCCATAAATACCCAGTTATCAACCTTAGGAGCTTCGTACCATTTCTTAGGTTTTTCAACCTTGGTTCCCCAATATTTCTTGTTTACCCAGGTCTTGGATTTGTTTGGATGTCTTCTATATCCCCATCTTTGAAGTTTGTTCCAGAGCATGTTATCCAAATCTGAGAAGGTTTCTTTACTTACAACGCATTTGTTGTAGTTACACCATCCTCTTATTATTGGTTTTAGTTTGCTTATTAAAGCTTTTTGGGGAGCAGCCTTGTGTCGGTCAATGACCTTGGATAGCTTTTCCCAATGCTCTTTCACTCTTTTCTTCGAGGGTTTGATGAGGGTTTTGAATCCTTGCTTAGATTGGTGTCTTCCCGTCTGATATTGACGTACATTAAATCCTAAGAATTCAAAGCCGTTTGAGGTGTGTACCAATCTGGTTTTTGTGGATTTTAGTTCCAGGCCAATTTCTTCCAACCACTTTATGATGATTCTTTGACATTCTTCTACCACTTCTTTGGATTTGTGCATTATGACGAAGTCATCTGCATATCGGATTAGACTTAATGCCGTTTTATTTCTCCGTTTATTTCCGGGTAAGGTTTCGGCGTATTCCTTTATCCTGTTTTCCATTCCGTGGAGGGCTATGTTCGCCAGAAGTGGAGATATTATTCCACCTTGGGGAGTACCTTCGTCTGTCGATGTGAATATTCCTTCATCCACTACCCCGGCTTTTAACCAACCTTTGATTAACCGTTTCATGGATGGGTAGGTATTCAGTTTATTTAGAAGAGCATCGTGGTTGATTTTGTCAAAACATTTCGCAATATCGGCATCTAATACCCATTTGGGCATTTGTTTGATGCTTTTAAATATTGCTTGTATGGCGTCATGACATGACCTTCCTGGTCTGAACCCGTATGAGTTTGGCTCGAAACGTGCTTCCCATTCAGGTTAAACATGCCTGTTTGGTAAGGGCTTGGAGCGCTCTGTCGTATATGGTGGGTATCCCAAGGGGGCGTTTTTCTTTACGACCGGGTTTGTCTATCCATACTCTGCGGGTAGGTTGAGGTCGTTTGTGTATTTTAAGGTTGGCTACTAAGACTAGGCGCTGCTTGTTGGTTAAAGCTTTTCTCCCGTCTATTCCGGCAGTCTTTTTACCTTTGTTCTGTTGTGTTACCTTCCTCACCGCTAGCATTTTTGCAGACCAGGACTTCATCAATGTTTTTTGTACCCTTCTTACCACGCGAACATCGCCACGCTGAGAGGCTTGATATATCCGTTTTTGCAACTTAAACACAGTTCGTTCTAGCTTTCGCCAATCGACCTGGTTCCATTCTGACTGTGGGGTAAACCCCCGAGCTTTAGACTTCTTCATTGCTACTCATTGCTATATCCTTTCCTTATCACGTGAATCTGTCTGCGTATCCTAGGTGTTAATCTAGGCGTTAGCTTCTGATTCAATCCTTCTCACATAGGCCATGGGGCTAACTACCTACTCAATGACCGACCTCATTGAGAGCACCTATGGAGTTACTTCGTTCCTGGCAGCCATTCTATTGAACTTTTAGGGTGATACTCTCCACCGAGAACCAGGAAAATCATTATAAGAAAGCGTAATCCTATAATCCTGTTTTGTTCTATAGCTATTTGCATGCAGCGTTTCAGCCTATTACGCTACTTACCAGTTACGATGGTTCTTACGTATCTTCCTCTCGTACCCATGAGTTCTATTGCCTGCTACTAACCCCACCTTTAGGCTGGTAGAGCTTCGCTGTTCGACCCCGCTTTAACCTAGAGTTTGTTATTTCTCAGTGATTAGGGGTAGGGCTGTCACTCGGATTTTGCGAGGGTTGGTCTTTCACCAACATGGTTACCAAGTTATCAAGGTTTAATACCTTGTGACTAATCCCCCTTTTACCCTTATTGGGTTAGGTTTCTAGTCAACGAATCGCACATGCTTTACTGGTATAGCTTTCCTCTGTTTCTATGAACTCGATTCCATACTGTTGACAAAGCCCGGCTATTCTCTCTTTGAGTCTAGCTGTAGGTATTGGCACAAATTCCGAGTTAGTCTTTTTCCCTAGACCTATCTCATTCTTTCCTCCTTTATTCCAACCAAAAATAACTCGACCAATTTGATTTTTTAAGCAATGATTGATAACTAGTCTTGCGGCTTTGTTAATTCCATCACGCATTTGACGGTTACGTTTTTCAGTTATCGCCCCTAGGTGGTTAGACCAAAATCCTTGTGGTTTGCCTTGTTTAATTGTTGATATCTGTTTGTTATACCAACGATTCATCGATTTGATCTGCTTACCATCAATAATAAAGCTCGTTCCTACATTAGAAACACAGGTTAGCCAATTCTCCAATCCTGGGTCAATCCCAAGTATATTATCTGGTTCTACAATTGGTGTTTCTATTTCTTTTTTATAAACCAACTCAACATAGAAACATCTATTCCTTGGCAGTATTCTTAATTCTCTGATGTCATCAAATTCAATATTGCTAGGAAGAGGCAACCTAAAACTATCAATCCCAAACCAGCACTTTACTTGTCTTCCCAATGGTATTCTTATGTTTCCATCTATTAATCTTAAAGCTTGCTTGGGATAACTGACCAATGCCAAACCTCCCTTTTTTCTATACTTGGGCAGTCTCG
Source organism: Moorena sp. SIO1F2 (assembly GCF_010672755.1). Classification (NCBI taxonomy): domain Bacteria; kingdom Bacillati; phylum Cyanobacteriota; class Cyanophyceae; order Coleofasciculales; family Coleofasciculaceae; genus Moorena; species Moorena sp. SIO1F2. The sequence goes on along the minus strand of NZ_JAAHFV010000114.1, from coordinate 12,896 downwards.
GTCTATGCTCAATCTTCCCTTCTCGGTATGCTTTAATCAATTCTTTGTAGGATTTAAAAGACTCGTAGACCGAACGAAGTATTTGTTGTGCTGCTTGGGAGTGAAGTGCCTTATAGTGACGATTGAGCTTGTATTCTTTTTCTAGCTCAAACTTGCTGATGTAGCGATTGGCTTTAAAGTAGATTTGACGAGCAAAGTAGATTCCCATATTTGTCAATCTATGGGATTGTATGCATAAAAATTTGAGAATTGCCAATAACTCTTGATCTGGATTTAATAAAACCTGCTGACAGCCGTACACTTGCATCACCTCCCTTGCATTTTCGATTTTACTATAAACAGGACACATAAATGTGTCTACTGTGACGGCTCGCTCGGTTTCATCCCCTGCTTAAAAGACAGGGGCTTTCACCATCGCTTTTCGGTAAAGTAAAACGTACTTCCGACTCCAGGCTCAGACTCTACCCCAATCTGTCCCCCGTGATTTTCCACAATCTTCTTGCAGGTGGCTAGACCAATACCAGTGCCAGGATAGTCTTTATTGCTGTGCAGACGCTTAAATATTTCAAAGATATGCGATCGCTGATCGGGTTCCATGCCAATGCCATTGTCATGCACCCCAAACAGCCAGTAGTTACCACCATGCTCCAAACTATTCCGCCCATTCTCCTGAAACCCAGTTGCATTGATACTAGAAACTCTTCCTACCTCTGGCAATATCCCATGCTCACTGTCCCTGGATTCGAGCATCCCCCTGTCTTCCCCACCACAAACATCACTGTTGTCTACGGGCTTTACTGAAACCTTGACTTGGGGGGATTTCCCTGGTGCTTGAAATTTAATGGCATTGCTGATCAGATTTTGAAGACTGTGGGTGCATTAATCAAGCCAATCCTATTCTTGATCCCAATTGAACGCACTATTTGGTCTGTACCACCGGTATTTAGATTGTGGCAGCTAGCACAGGAGATAGTGTTATCCTGTGACAGTTGGGGGTCATGAAAAAGCGTCTTGCCCAGTTTTACCTTTTCTTTGTTTAGTTCTAATTTGAGTGGTATTGGCTGAATTGGTTTATCAAATAAAATACTATATTAAGAGTATTTTTGCATATATTTGTTTGATTAATCTGGTAGGTTATGATGGTGACTTTTGGAAATTATAACTATTCATAAAAGCAATAAATTTTAAAAAAATAACTAGTCAATTAATTTTAAATTGTTGTTATCTTACAGTTTACAATTGTCCATGGATTACAATCGATTATGCCAATTTAAAAAACTATTGCTACACATTAATTTGCTTGTTCGCCGGATAGGGTCCCTTGTAGGGTAGGTTGTTCGCGTAGCGTGGCCGAAAGGCCAAGGTTCAGAAGATAACCCGAGCACCGGCTAACCGACTAACCGAATAACCTACACCTGTTCAGCATCTGTAGCTCGAATAAATTAAATTGGTATTAGTTAGTATGTATGCCCTATTTTAAGTTCATCAAATAACAGAACCACAACTCAACCGTAAGAACACTTATAATTCGTAAGTTTGAATTCATAATTACGGAAAAATTACCGATTATACCCAATGGGTTTGACTAATTATCATATCTCTTCTCGGGGAATTGGTACTTGGTAATTGGTACTTGGTAGTTTACGATTATCAATTACCGATTGCCCATTTCCAAAACAGGAACTATTTAGTAAGTGATTAACCGGACTTGATCTAACGACTAACCACTAACGACTAACCACTAAAAAAAAAATTACCCGGACTGACTATAATTTTCCTGGTAGAGATTAGGCGAGATCATATCAAACCTATATCCGATTTTTTTATGGAAACATCTGAATACACTCAGCTCAATCCATTTCTCCAGGCTCGTGAGTACTTTGAAGAAATTCTTAATTGGCTCTGTTCTGAGGAAGCGCACCGTCTCACCTATTACCAGATAGAAGAAAACCTCTGGATCAATGGTATGGAACTGTTGCGGCAACTGCTACAAGGTTATCTGGATTGGCGGGGAGACAATCAGCCAGAAGCACTGTACCCAAGAAGGCAGGGTAGGTACTCTACCCAGGTCAATCCCCAGCCTGGAAGTGATTGGGGTATTGTCCACAATAGGGATAATTTGTACTCCGATGCAAGAGGGGGAACAGAGGGCATCAGGGGAGAAAGGGGAGGTAAACAATGGTCATCTTATCCCACCAGTAGGCAACCCAGCCTAAGGACTATCTTCGGAACAGTGAGACTTAATCGTTTTAATGCTAGTTCCCAGAGAAACTCACCTCCGGATAATTCCCCACTCAAGGTTTACCCACACGGGTACTGTCAGGTGAGCGGTATTCCTTTAGCATCAGAGGTGGACACCAGTTGCTCCGACCCCACTATCCTAGCCCAACCCCAGGCCAAAGCTGCTGGAGTTTCTCAGGAACAACAGGAAGGATTTTGCATAAGAGATATGGGAACTTGGTTTAGACGCCAGTGGTGGCTTAAGCACAATAGTTATCAATCCCTATGGCAGCCAAGGCGTTCTGTTCCCCGGTTGTTAATTAGTGGCACCATTGCGCTAGTGGGAACAGCAGCTTTCACCAGTTATTGGGTGGTTCGGAGTCTGATTCTTGAGAGTTTGAAGGATAATGCTGAATTGAAGGTCCAGATGGCGGGACATCAAATTGATGAATGGTTGGCGGTTCTGATGGCGAAGGTGGAAACAATTGCGAATACTCCCGAAGTTCGGTCTTTGGACTGGGAGGTTGCCCAACCCTATCTGCAACTCGAGCAAGAACGATTGCCCGATTTTCATATGTTTGTCATGGCTAAGGGAAATGGCTCTTACTACACCACTCGTGCAGGTTTTATTGAGGGGAAGAATCTTAGCGATCGCATTCACTTTCAACGAGCGATGCAAGGAGAAACCTTTGTGGATAATCCGGTAGTCTCTCGTTCTACTGCTATTCGCCAAGTCAATATTGCGGCTCCTATCTGGTCAGTTCCCCCCAACAATGACACGGAAATTATTCCAGAAAAACTGGCTTTGCCCAACCTAACCAACGAGAATGTGGAACTCGGGGATACTTACCAGCCAAAACCAGGAAAGTTGCCTGGTCTATTGTCTTTCCCCATAGGAGAATTTGCTGGACCGGTTTCCTTAGACCGACTCTCAGAGGTGATTACCAATACTACCTTAGGCGAAGGGAGTTATGCCTTTGCTTTGGACTCGAAAGGAGTACCCATTGCCCATCGAGATCCAAAGGTAATTCAATTTGGTAGGAGTTTTTTAGACTCCCCTGACCCCAATCTAAAGCAAATTGCTCAAGAGATGATGGAGGCGATGGAGGCTAGGAAAATAGCCAACCCGCAAGAGTCGGTAGAGTCGGTAACGCTACTGGAACTGGATGGTCAGTGGGTGTATGTTGCCTATGCTCCTCTGCAACACGCGGATTGGTCTGTGGCTTTGGTGATTCCCCGGGCTAATGTGGAGCGACAACTCAATTCTCTCAATCTGTTGGCATCGGTGTTGGGAGTGATGCTGATCATCGCCATGGTTATTGCTTTACTACAGATTCAAACTTTCGAGCAGACCAATGCTAGGGCTCAGCAGGAGGCGCTGCTGAATGGGCTTACTACTCGTATTCGTGAATCTCTGGATTTGGAAACAACTGTGCAAACTACTGTCAATGAAATTGCTACCCTCTTGCGTCTCGACCGAGTGACTTTTGGCTGGTATCACCAAGACCAACAATGTTTGGAAATTCTGTGTGAACATCGAAAAGCTGATTTACCCTCCCAAGTGGGATTAATAAGTATCGAATCTTCTGATGATTTATGCGATCGCTTAAGCCAAGGACAGATGGTTCACTTCCATGATAGCGGTGATCAACTCATCTACTGCCAGACAGGTAACTATCTAGCGTTACCAGTCATGATTCGGGGGTTGCATCCTCCTGGCTATTTAATTTGTATGCGCCGCAAGCCTTGGAGCTGTAGTGATTTGGAATTGGAGCTATTACAAGCCGTGAGCAATCAGTTAGCGATCGCCATCAACCAGGCAGATTTATACACCACTACTCAAGAACAGTACACAATTGTCAGTGAACAAGCTCAGTGTCTCAAAACCACCACGACTCAATTACAGCATACTCTGGCTTACGTGGATGCGATGATTAGAAGCTTAGCAGATGGATTACTGGTAACAGATACCAAGGGCAAAATTACTCGCATCAATCCAGCTTTGGTGAGCTTGTTTGATTTGGAGGAAATCGAGTTAATCGGTCAAGGGTGTCAGGGAGTGTTGGGGAATGCGATCGCAAACCTAGTCACTCTTACCAAGACTAACCCTCAACAAGTCTTTACCGCTGAAGTAGAACTGACCAATCAACGGATTGGCAAAGCCGTAGCCACTGCTATTCTAAAAGATACTAAGGCTACAGATAATCCTAATAGTCAGGATGGCTTTATGGGTTCGGTGATTCTGATCCGAGATATTACCTTTGAAAAAGAAGTAGACCGGATGAAAACAGACTTTATTTCCACAGTTTCCCATGAATTGAGGACTCCCCTAACCTCAGTCATGGGTTTTGCCAAACTGATTCAGAAAAAACTGGAAAAAACCCTATTTCCCTTAATTCCTACCAATGACCACAAGATTCAGCGCACCCTGAAGCAAGTGTCAGAAAATGTTAATATCATTATCTCCGAAGGGGAGCGTCTCAAAGCTTTGATCAATGATGTCCTGGATCTGGCTAAGTTAGAAGCTGGTCGAGTAGAGTGGAAAATGCAACCCCTCTCAGTTGTAGATGTCCTAGAACGAGCAATCATTGCGACGACTGCTCTGTTTGAACAGAATGATGTGGAATTAATTAAGAGTATAGACGAGGGCTTACCTCAGATAATTGGTGACCGAGACAGACTAATTCAGGTGGTGATTAATCTAATCTCTAATGCAGCTAAGTTTACGGATAAAGGGTTTGTATACTGTAAAGTAAGGCGAACTGGTTCAGAGATTACCGTTAGTATCATTGATAGCGGTATAGGCATTTCTGAAGCCGAGCAGACGCTGATCTTTGAAAAATTCAAACAGGCGGGTAATACTCTAACTGAAAAACCTCAAGGTACTGGGTTAGGACTCCCTATTTGTAAGGAAATTGTGGAACATCATGGAGGAAAAATTTGGGTCGAAAGCGAACTGGGCAAAGGGAGTAACTTCTCCTTTAGGTTACCCATCCCGGTTGAGTCTGAACCTGGAGTAAAAACCATAGCTGCTGAAACCCTGCTCACTCAACTAAAGTCATCTATGACCACCTCAACAATTATCAGAAATTCCAGGAATAAAACCATTTTGATTGTGGATGATGAAGCTCCGATTCGAGAACTACTCAAGCAGCATCTTAGAGCAGAAGGTTACAGAATTCAGGAAGCCAAAGATGGTTGGGACGCAATTGAACAGATCAAACAAGAACGTCCTGACCTAATTATCTTGGATGTAGTGATGCCCAGAATGAATGGGTTTGATACAGCAGCGGTGGTTAAAAATGACTTGCACAGTATGGATATTCCGATTATCATTTTGTCCATCACTGAAGAGCAAAATGCTCTAGGAGTTGAGCGATGTTTGAGCAAACCGATTAATCTCGAAGAACTGCTCAAAGAGGTTGTTCGACTGACCTCTCAAGAAAAGCCGACTAAGCAAGTTTTGATAGTGGAGGAAAATCTCCCTCAAGCTGAAATGATTACTCAGGCATTACGGAAAAGAGGAATCGGTATAATTTCTGCCAGCAATGGGCAAGATTGTATTTCTAAGGCAATTTCCTTAAAACCTGACATGATTCTGGTTAACTCAGGGATTGTGAAAGAACAATCGTTGGTTAAAAATGTGCGTTTTGAACATAAATTAGCCACGACATTTTTTATTTTATTAGATTATTAATACTAAAATAATACATGCATGGCCGCTATTAAAATTAAAAAAATAATTGCAAAAAAAGACATCTCGTCACTGCTCAATAACCTGATAACTTCCCTGGGAGGAGATATTAGTATTCAAGACATTGATGAGCAACTGTTATTCGGAGATGAGCCTGATGATTCATCTGGAAAATACAAGATAGACCTGAAAGGAACTACTTTAGGGTGGGTTAGAGGAGGAGAGAATGCTCGTCCTATTGCCGCTCTAATCAATTATTTAGCCAATCAAGAACTAGAACGCCGATCAATTGCTATAGAAACCTTAGATAACTATCGAGAAATAAACTTACTCTACAATCTATCGGGGAAATTAACTGCCAACTTAATGCCTCAAGACGTTGCTCAAATTGTGATTAATCAAACTAGGGAATTAATTCCAGTAAATCGGGGATTTCTCTTTTTGCTAGACCAAGACCAATCCCAACTGGAAGTACTCGCTAGCTTTGAGCCAAAAATGGGGTATAGACCCCAGAAGCAATCGATAGCAGGTATTGTTCGCAGTGTGATTATGACTGGTGTAGGAGAAATCGTTAACGATGTCTCATCGGATCCCAGGTTTGTGCCATCTGATTATCCGATCAGTTCCCTAATGTGTGTCCCACTCAAGACCAAAGATCAGGTAATTGGTGTGATTCAGCTCAGTAGTGAACAACCTGTAGACTATACAGCCAGGGATTTGAAATTGATCAGTGCTTTAGCATCTCAAGCCACATCAGCCATATCTAATGCTATCCTCTATGAAAATATGCTTCGAGAGGAACGGGTGAGGAGTAATTTGAATCGATACTTTTAAGCCAACTTATAATATTACCACAAAGTATGGCATCTGTCAGTCTCAAAAAAATTATTTCTAAGCCAAAAGCGCTAGGGGTCATAAGTCAACTGATTGACGCCATAGACACCGCTGTCCAGATTGAGGATGTCCACGGAAAGTTGCTGTTGGATAATCCTAGGAAAATTCCGGTATTGGGACGTTGTAACTTAGCTAATAAATATCCCGTTGAAGCAAGAGGTCAGGTGATTGGCTGGGTCAAGGGTGATCAGAAAGCGATCGCAATTAAAGAACTCCTGAATTATTTGGCTAATCAAGAATTAGAAAAAAAAGATCTAGGCAGTGCTATCTTAGATCAATACCGAGAAATTAATTTACTCTATAGAGTTTCGGAACGGATTCCATCCTGTTTAGAGCTGTCCGCTATTGCTCAGCTTTTCCTGGATGAAGCGAGAAGACTGATTCCAGGAGATTGTGGTTCAGTCTTGTTAATTAATTACGAAACTGAGCAACTAGATATAATCTCAGCCTTTGGCAAACAGTATAATCCAACAGAATTTTTTCAGCTGAGCAATAGTAAGACCAAGAATGGGTTAGGAATTGGTAAGGCTGAGATTGTAAATCAGGTTCAAGATGATCCCAGGTTTATTGCTACTGTGAAGTCCATCAACTCTCTGGTTTGTGCTCCTCTAAAAACCCAAAAGGGTCTGCTGGGGGTGATTAACTTTTGTAGTGAGAAACCGGTTAATTATACAGCTCAAGACTTGAAATTTTTAACGATTCTTGGAGCTCAAGCAGCAGGAGCTATTGAAAATGCCTTGCTCCATAGAAATAAACTACAGGAGGAGCGGATTAAAAGCCGACTGGAACGCTATATTCCTTCCCAACTTGTCCAAGCCATTATTGATGCCAAGGGCAATATCTCTCTGACTCCAGCCAAAAAGCCTATTACTATATTGTTCTCTGATATTCGGAATTTCACAACTCGGTGTGAAGAATTAGAAGCCCATAAAATTGTTGAATACCTGAACGAATATTTTACCTCCATGGTGGATGTCATTTTCAGCCATGACGGAACAGTCAATAAATTTGTGGGGGATATGATTGTGGCTATGTTTGGTGCCCCCTCTAAGCTAGAGGATAATCAGGGACAAGCGATCGCAGCTGCTATTGCTATGCAACATCAACTTAAGACTATGCCTACCCCCTGGATCCGGGATAATTTTCTAACCGGTATTGGGATTAGTTCAGGAGAAGTCGTGGTGGGAAACATTGGTTCTCCTCAGCATATGGACTATACAGCCATTGGTGATGAAGTCAATATCGCTGCCAGATTACAAGCTATGGCCAACGGGGGTCAGATCCTCGTCAGTGGTAGTGTCTATGAAGCGACCAAACACCAGTATAGCTATCGGGAATTGGGTCAGGTTTCAATCAAGGGAAAACGGCAAACAGTAGATGTATTTGAGCTGATTAACTGATACGATGTTCAGCATTGAGTTTGGGATATCTAAATTACTCAAAGGGAACAGGAAACAGGGAACAGGGAACAGGGAATGACCAATTTAAAAGCAGATAAGTTTACCTAATATCTCCGATAGTTAATCATTTCGTATTTAGATAAATTGTTACTTGTTACTTGTTATAGCGCTACGCGCAAGTCAGAAGTCAGAAGTCAGAAGTCAGAAGTAAGCTATGACTAAGTTTCGGAGTTTAGGAATGTCCTAATCTTAATGCGTAGTGCTATATCAGTACTTAGGTAGTAAATATACTTCTAGGGGGTGTTATTAAGGGGCTGCATCTCACTGTTGCAATTAGGCAAAAATTATAATAATATTCCCACACTTCTCACACTTCCCACACTTCCCGCGCCCCCGCCCCACACTTCCCACACTTCCCACACTTCCCCTTCTTTTTTACAAATATGAGATGCACCCCCGATCTTCCTCCTCCTAGTTGCTGCTTGGGACATTTTCTGTGTTCAAGTTCTGATTTTTGGCGATCTTTTCCAACAGACATCGCCAAAAATGATTGCTTAAACTATTCACATGTCCTGCCGTACTAGAAGCCTTATTGATGAATCTATTGAAACCTGAGAGCCTTCCCCCTGCTCTAAGTCAGGGTGTCATATTCCAGAATCTGGTTGCTGAACAGAAGCTATTCTACCAGGGAAATTCCGCATCGTCTTTTTTTGTAGTGGAAACAGGGCGATTCAAAATTGTTCACTACACTCAATCAGGGAAAATGGTTACACTCCAGGTTGTTAGAGCCGGTGAGAGCTTAGCTGAAAGTGCTCTTTTCTCAACGGTCTATCCTTACACAGCAATTGCTAAGGTAGCTTCACGAGTAATTGTTTATCCCAAGCAACTTCTTTTGTCAAGCCTTTGCCTTTATCCTGACTTGGCCGAGAATTTCATGACCATTTTGGTTAGACACATTCACTCCCTCAGAGTCCGTTTAGAGTGGCGAGAAATTCGGACTGCTCACGACCGGGTACTTCAATATCTACACTACTTAGCTCAGTTCCGTAATCAAACCGTTCTCAGCTTAGACCAACCCTTCAAAGAAATTGCTGCTGAGCTAGGTTTGACTCCCGAAACTGTATCACGAGCTTTGATGCAACTGGAGAAAACAGGAGCAATTACTCGTAAGAGGCGTTTGATTACCTTAATTGAAAATTTAAAATTGAAACTTGAAAATTTAAAATGGTTAATTGTCAATAGTCAATTAACCATTAAGCATTAACCCTTGCCGTGAATATGAAGTAATTCACTGGACAATCTATGACCTGTGTAAAACTTGATTTGAATCAAGTAAGTCTAATTTGTTTATAATTTTTATCCTTGACTAATAATTTATAATCGCTCCGTATAACACTTGATTTTAATCAAGCAACTCTAACTTTTTACTAATTTGTTTATAATTTTTATTCAAGTATAAAAAATTATATTTGATATCAATTCAGGTTAAACACTCATCCAACCAGGTAGTAGTTTAGACTACTCATTCATCGTTAATTGTTGATGGTAACTTCCATTAATTCCCATGAATTCCCATGAACTCCCATTAACAATTAACGATTTACCTGAATACAACGTGATTAACCGAGATCTTGCACCATTGTCATTAATCGTAGGGTGGGCAGTGCCTACCAACGCGCTTTGCAAGCTTCATTATCTGTCTGGTGCACTGCCCACCCTACATCAACTGTTAGAGAAAATTCAAGCTAAAACAAGGAGAGAATTAAATGGCAGCAACATTAAGTCCAGGTAGCACAGCTCCGCTATTTATAAGCGACTTTGAGGGTGCAATGTTTTTTGATAGCCCTCAAGAAGGTGGAGGTGTATTCGCCGTAGGACAAGAAGATCAAACTAACATTTTTATTTTTGGCGACGGTAATGATGTAGCAGCTGGCGGCGATGAAGTAGATATACTCATGGCTGGAGCAGGAGACGATAACATCCAAGGTGCTGGAGGAACTGACTTTGTCTTCGGCGGTCTGGGAGATGATATTGTTCGAGGCGGCTTAGGAGATGATGTTGTTGTTGGCAATGAAGGATCCGATGTTCTGATCAGTGGCGGCGGCAGCGATATCTACGAGTTTTTCGCAGATCAGTTCTTAGAAGGAGACTTGGATATTATCCTCGACTTCGAGGTAGGAAGTGATGCGATCGTAGTTGTAGGCAGCACTGATGTAAGTTATGATGCCTTCACGGGCTTTTTATCGGTTGATGGATCGGAAGTTGCAGTATTAAATAGGGGGTTAGATATAGACGTCTTTACCAGAACCAATTCCGCTGTAGTCTTCTAAAGTAGTGTTATAAAAAAGTTTTCCTCAGATGCAAGGGTTGTGTTTTAAACACTGAAAAGACTGTTGGCTTGATCAGGTTTTTATACAGGGTATTATTAGCTTCCGGCAACTAGAACAACTCCAGTATGTCCCCATTACCATTTGGTGTGGGGACTTTTTTGTCCTACTTTAGCTACAGCTACTCTCACATCCTGTCCGCTTGAATACTTATTTTTAATTAATTAATAAATGCGTAAATGCTCTAACTTAGCAGCAAAGCATCCGGAATAGCTAACTTGATCAAGTAAATTAATTGGTGTAGAAACAGGTAATGCTTTACCCAGCAGACTGCTCTATGACTAAAAAAATCTTGATCGTTGATGATGAACCTTATATGAGACTACTGATCGAGCAAACCCTGGAAGACCTGGAAGATGAAGGGGTAGAATTACTCACCGCTGAGGATGGTGAAGATGCTCTAGAGCAAGTTAAGTCAGAGCAACCTAATCTGGTATTTCTGGATTTAATGATGCCGAAAATGAGTGGGTTTGATGTCTGTAATCAGATCAAAAATGTTCTGTATATGAACGATGTTTATGTGATCATGCTAACGGCTAAGGGACAAGAGTTTGATAAACAAAAGGGTAAAGAAGTCGGCACAGATATGTACCTCACTAAACCCTTTGACCCTGATCAAGTCTTGGAAAAATCTCAAGAAATACTTGGTATCACCGCTACTAGCTTAAAGCAGGACAGATTTTCCTAGCCATCACCAATTTCCCAATAACTAATCTACTGTCCCGGCTTAAGTGGATAGCAGTATAACTAAATCCATCATCCTTCAGCTTCTGAGTTCACCGTAAGCACGGATCATTGCTTGAGTTCCCTGTTCACCTCCTGTACCAGTGTCAAGTTGTTGAACAACTTTGAAAAGACGGTCAGCTAATTCAACTCCAGCTAAATCCAGACTAGAAGACTGGAGGCTTTCGAGTACAAGCCTGAGGTCTTTGACCATGTGCTTAATCATGAAACCAGGCTCAAAGTCAGACTCAGCGACTTGTTGCCCTAAGTTGGATAACGCCCATGACCCAGCAGCACCTGTGCTACAAACCTCAATAACTAAATTAGGGTCAATTCCTTGATGTTCTGCCAACTTCATTGCCTCGCATAGCGCTACCATATGGACAGAACAAAGCACCTGGTTGCACAGTTTAACTGCTTGACCGCTGCCCACCGGACCACACAGGCGAATGGTTTTGCCAAGGATTTCCAGTAGGGGTTTACACTCCTCGAAGTCCGTCTGCTCACCTCCAAGCATAATTGTTAGGGTACCATTTTTGGCTCCGATATCCCCACCGGAAACTGGTGCATCGAGAAAACGTAGGTTGTGCTTCTTTAGTTCCCCACTGATTTCCTGGGCTGCATTTGGTCCAATGGTGGTGAAATCCACAATTAGGCTACCGGGTTTGGCATACTCAGCCACTCCCTCAGCTCCCAGCATAACCGCTTCTACATCTGGGACATCCCCCAAGCAAGAAAAAATTATGTCAGCTGACTCGACGGCTTCCCGGATGGATGAAACTACCTTGGCTCCAGCATCAGCAGCAATCTTGACTCCTGGACGATCGGGGGTGCGATTCCAAGCCATAGTGGGGTAATTACTGGTGGAGTAATCACTACGGGCAAGATTAGCTGCCATATATCCACCCATAACGCCGAGACCAAGAAAGGTAAGATTACTGTTCATGCTGATTCCATTAAGTCCGCTTATTTTAATATTCTTACCTAAAAGAAGACGGGAGTTTGAAAGCCCGTGTACTTTAGCGGGGGATGAAAAACGACTCGGCGAAACGGTAGTGGTACACAATTCGTGATTTTAGCTCCCGTTACCTTGACCAGACCAACGCCTACATCACTACATCTTTACCACTACCTTTTTTTTTACACATATCTAAAGCTTGTTCAAAGGTAATTTTTGTAAAAATTTGTAGTTTACCATCAACTGTAGCATCATAAATCTCTCTACCAGATCTATTAAAGTTAAATCGAGCCATATGATAGGCTAATTCAGAGCCTTCTAGGTCTGGCAGATGCCATTCTTTATTTCCAAAATACCCAGGAGTAAAATGGTTTGGGTCATCTCCTTTTAGGAACTGTTTTTCGTTAGGATTACCTACAGCAGTAAAGTTATGATCGACTCCTATCAAGAAAATTCTCTTAAAGCCCATATAGAATGCTAGCTGCATTGCTACATAAGTTACAGTGTATCCTTCGCAAATTAACTTCGATGCATCTGTCTGAAAAACGAAAGGACTACCTGCTGTAAAAATTTTAGAAATATGATACCTTTTATCTACCACATTATCAGCGGATATAGCA
>NZ_JAAHFV010000113.1:0-17321 GCF_010672755.1 Moorena sp. SIO1F2 | reverse complement strand
AATATTGTAAATTTATTCACAGAAAGGATGGTTATGCTTATACAAACTAGACTCTGTCCTCCTTTTCCTCTCACCGTTAACCCTGCGGGTATAACGGGAGTCTCCAAGGAGGTAGAAAGATGAAAGGAATTTTCGGTGCTCTACTACCAGGACTAATCACAACCGGTTTTGTAGGCACAACACTACTACCTGCTGCACCGGCAGCTGCTGGTGATTTACTAAGAGATATCGGTATTGGTGCCGCTGCTGGTGCGGTAGTTGGAGAATTAACTGACAACGGCTCATTGATTGGTAATAGTGCCAATGGCGCTGCCGCTGGTGCTGCTGTCAATGCGACTAAGCGCAATAGAACTAGAGCTCGGCGTAACAGTGCTGGGAGTCTAGTTCAAGATGCAGGGTTTGGCGCTGCTGCTAGTGTTGTCACTGGCGTGATCATTGATAATGGTTCCGTGGTAGATAATGCGGTTAAAGGTGCTGCTACTGGTCTAACCATTAACCTTCTAGACCGTTAAGACTTTTAACCCAAAGGAAAAACCAATGGGATGGGCAGAGCCCATCCCATTCGCCCCCTACCAATTAGGATTCACTATCGCCACTATCGAAACCATATCCCCCACCTCCAGGGGTCTCAATCACAAACACATCACCTGTATTCATTTCCACTACCCCAGTACTACCCAACTCTTCAACGATTCCATCCTTTCGTTCCACATAATTTTTTCCCAAAGCACCCGCTTCACCACCATTTAACCCAAAAGGCTTGACCACTCGACGTCCAGATAGAATTCCTGCAGTCATAGGTTCTAGGAAACGAATCTGGCGAATTACGCCATTACCCCCACAATGAACGCCCTTACCCCCACTATCGGGGCGAATCCCAAACCTTTCCAAAAGTACTGGAAATCGCCATTCCAACACTTCTGGGTCAGTTAAGCGAGAATTGGTCATGTGAGTATGTACCGCATCTGTGCCATCAAAATCAACCCCTGCCCCAGAGCCTCCACAAATGGTTTCATAGTATTGATACCGCTCATTGCCAAAGGTAAAATTATTCATAGTACTCTGAGAAGCTGCCATCACTCCTAAAGCACCATAGAGCGCATCGCTTATTGCTTGGGATGTTTCCACATTCCCCGCTACCACTGCTGCTGGATAACGAGGATTGAGCATAGAACCTTCCGGAATAATCACCTCCAAAGGCTTCAGACAACCGGCATTGAGGGGAATATCATCATCGACTAGGGTACGGAAGACGTATAGCACTGCTGCTTTGCATACCGCTGACGGTGCATTAAAATTACTGTCTAACTGAGGCGAGGTACCCGTAAAATCAATCTTGGCACTACGGTTGTTCCGGTCAATAGTAATGGTGACCTGAATCTTAGCACCCCCATCTAACTGATAGCTGAAACTGCCATCTGTCAGCACATCAATCACTCGGCGCACCGACTCCTCAGCATTATCTTGGACATAACCCATATAGGCTTGCACTGTCTCTAATCCATAGTGGGCTACCATCTGCCGTAACTCTTGTACACCCTTCTCATTGGCAGCAATCTGTGCTTGTAAATCAGCTATATTCTGAGTCAGATTCCGGACTGGATATTGACCCCCTAACAGAAGTTGGGTTATTTCATTTTCTCGGAATTTACCATTCTCAACCAGCAGGAAATTGTCAATTAATACCCCTTCTTCCTTCACGCTGGTACTATTAGGAGGCATGGAACCGGGAGTGATACCACCTATGTCAGCATGGTGTCCTCGGGAAGCTACAAAGAATAAAGGGGAGAGGGGAGAAGGTTCCTTTAGCCCTAGGGAAGAGTTGAGGAAAACTGGAGTAACAAGGGTGACATCTGGGAGATGAGTGCCACCGTTATAGGGATTGTTGAGAATATAGACATCCCCAGGTTTAAGACTATCACCATGGGCATCAATCAAGCTGCGGACACTTTCACTCATTGACCCCAAATGCACTGGAATATGAGGCGCATTGGCTACCAATTGCCCTTGTTGGTCAAAAATCGCACAGGAAAAGTCTAGCCGTTCCTTGATATTGACTGAATAACTGGTATTTTGGAGAGTTGTCCCCATTTGCTCTGCTATGGAACGGAATAGATTGTTAAAGATTTCCAGCATGACCGGGTCAGGATGGGGTGAAGCTTGGACGGTATTTGGTTGCAGCTGATCTATAGTGCTATTAGTCAAGCTTTCCAGGTTGTCTTGCTGGTCTCCCAAACCAG
The DNA here is from genome assembly GCF_010672755.1 of Moorena sp. SIO1F2. NCBI lineage: Bacteria > Bacillati > Cyanobacteriota > Cyanophyceae > Coleofasciculales > Coleofasciculaceae > Moorena > Moorena sp. SIO1F2. The sequence goes on along the minus strand of NZ_JAAHFV010000113.1, from coordinate 15,081 downwards.
ATTTAACTAATATCAAATGATTCCGTTCAGTCACCTGTGCCTTCCAACCAGGCTCAATCACATTAGTTCCGGTTGCCTCAATAATTAATGCCGGACCCAGCACCGAATCCCCTGGTTGCCAATCCTCTCGCCTAAACACAGGGGTATCCCACCACCGATTAGCGGTATACATTTGCACTGTGGCAACGGGAGCACACATTTCCCCACTCTGACGAGACCGTATCGGTTCTGTTGGGATAGCCATCCGCTTTACTAACTCTACCGAAACCGCTTCGACCATCAACGTTTTCCCTGGCACGATAAATCCATAGCGCTGTTGATGCAATCCCTCAAACTCTTCCGTGATCTGATCAATCCGACCAAACCCAACAACCAAGGCTGAATCGGTGCCCTCATAGCGCAAATGGACTCGCCGAATGACCTCAATCTCGTTACTATTCCGATCCTGGGCATGGTTGTGGTTCAACTCTTCTATACCCTGAGCCACCAACTTGGCCAAAATTCCCTCTAACTCCAACTCCTCTACCAACTCAGCTTCAACTGACTGTTCTTTCAATACCCTGATATCGGCTAAACCCATGCCATAAGCGGACAATACTCCAGCAAAGGGATGAATGAACACTCGCTTAATCCCTAAGGCTTCCGCAATTAAACACCCATGCTGGCCACCAGCACCGCCAAAGCAACATAGGGTATACTCGGAAACGTCATAGCCCCGTTGTAGAGAAATCTGTTTAATGGCATTGGCCATCTTCTCGACTGCGATCGCTAAAAATCCTGCTGCTACTTCCTCTGGTTTGCGGTTATCCCCAATCTGCTCTACCAATCCTTCAAATCTCTGCCTTACCACCTCAGCATCTAACGGCAAGTTACCATCCGCTCCAAACACCTTGGGAAAAAACCCTGGCTGCAACTTCCCTACCATCACATTGCAATCGGTCACCGTCAACGGACCCCCCTTACCGTAGGAAGCAGGACCTGGATTTGCCCCAGCCGACTCTGGTCCTACCCGATAACGGGCACCATCAAACTGGACAATGGAGCCACCACCGGCAGCTACTGTATTAATTGCCATCATTGGCGTGCGCAGCCGCACCCCAGCAATCTCAGTTTCAAAGGTACGCTCGTATTCCCCGTTGTAATGGGCTACATCTGTAGAGGTGCCACCCATATCAAAGGTAATGATCGTCTCAAAACCAGCAATTCGACTAGTCTGTACTGCTCCGACAATACCGCCAGCAGGTCCTGATAAAATACTATCCTTCCCTTGAAACTGTTGTGCGTCCGCCAGTCCTCCATTTGACTGCATGAACATCAATAGTCCAGATGTTTTTCCCCGTAAGCCTTCAGACCGGGTAGATTGAAGGTTATTTTCCAAAGCTTCATTAGTCAACCCGCCAAGCTGCAACTGTTCTTCTACCTGATCTACATAGCGACGCAGAATCGGTGATAAATAAGCATCAACTACTGTGGTATCCCCCCGACTTACTAATTTCATCAAAGGGGTCACTTGATGAGATACTGATATTTGGGTAAAACCAATCTCTAATGCTATGGTGGCTATCTCCTGTTCATGAGTGGGATAGCGATAGCCGTGCATCAAGACAATGGCGCAGCTACGAATACCGTCATCATAAGCAGCTTGCAAGGATTGGCGGGTTCCAACCAGATTTATCGGGATTAGCTCTTCACCCTGGGCACTGTAGCGTTCTTCTATCTCAATCACCCGTTCATAGAGCATTTCAGGGAGCACAATTTCACGGGCAAAGATATTGGGGCGATTTTGATAACCAATGCGCAAGGCATCTTGGAAGCCCTTGGTAATCACTAGGACAGTGCGATCGCCCTTCCGTTCCAATAAGGCATTGGTGGCTACTGTCGTTCCCATCTTGATCGCTTCAATGGCATCACTTGGTATCGGCTTAGCAACAGGAATGTTTAAAATCTCTCGAATTCCCTGTACTCCAGCATCTTGGTACCGTTCAGGATTTTCTGAAAGCAACTTATGAATTATCAACTGCCCATCAGGGCGTTTTGCCACAATGTCCGTAAAGGTACCACCTCGATCAATCCAGAATTGCCAGCGTCCAGTGGAAGTAGTAGTCATATTTGCCCGATTTTTAATAAAACACTAAAAAGATGGGAAAGATGGCGGAGAATTTTCCAATAGTTTCCTTTCGCCATCAGCAAGGTCCCAGCAAACTATATTTTCTCTTAAGACAGAGTAACTTAGCATTCCAGGGTCACCAAGCCGAAGTCTGACCCGATCCGGGAGTAGTCATTCAATGGGAGCCAGGAATTATTTCTGAGATTCTGCAAATATAGCCCAAGTTGACTCTACAACTTGACTCCAATTTAGACTAAAATTAGCGGCGTTGCTGAATCAACGAATGAATAGAAGTAGGGTGGGCATCCTGCCCGCCCGAAAAAATAAGGAATGGGCATCTAGCCCATTCCACAAAACTCTTAAAATTATTCCATTATTAAGCAACGCCCTAAAATAAGCCATTCAGAGCAGACGATATTTCATTTGATAATTCTTGTGCTGATTTAATTAGACGAACACGATTTTCAGGATGTTGATATCCTTGTTTTTTAATATTTGCGTATGTATTCATTATACTTCCTTTGGCATTATTGATATCCCTTTCAGCCATATTAAATAACGTCGCATTCCACTCTGTATCTCCAATTTTAGGTAGTAGCAGGTAGAGAGTCCAATCATTGGGGGGTGATTCACAGCCATAGGGATAGTCTCCAATCAGGATGTAGCCGGACTTAAGTGCAGCATTATAGGTGAATCCATTGGCATTGTCTTCAGTAGCCAATTTTATCATATCTTTTTTACTGACTCCGGACTGTAGCCTACCCCACTCCACATTACATTCGTTGAATCCAAATTCCATCTTTTTATATAATTCAAGGATAATTCCTTGAATTTTATTTTGATCTGAAAGGGAATTGTTGTCATCATTATTTATAGTAAAAAAAATATAATCTAAAGATTTGTTTTTTTTACCATTACTTTGGGCTAACTCTAGGTGGTTACTTGGATTATATAAAACTTGATTTGCCATCGCGGGTTGTATAACGATAGCGAACATCAACACCTGTGTAATTATAAAAACCTGAAAGCTGATCAGTAGTATTTTTTTCACAAAGTTATCCTTATTAAATAATTGGACGTTATTGCTGGGGCGCAACAGGCAAGCTGAAATCCTTATTGGCTAATAATTTAAGCCATAATTTACAAAAAGATAGATGCTGTTTTGGGATGACATTGGACTATGTTATAAGGGTTTGAGCTTCCAGAAAATGAAAGGAGGGTCAAGTTGGGTCTGTATCTTACCTAAGATTTTTGATATCAAAACCTTATACAGTAAGTTTTTCAGGGCTCATGTCATCCCCTCAGCGTTTTTGCTTCCAGCTATTATCTTCTTAATTTTATGGGATAGGCAGAACAAAATTATCAAATTACCCCAAAATCAAAAATCTAAATTCCTATTTTTATATACTAGGGCACGTGATTTAGATTTAACAGTACCTTTTAGGGTACCTTTTAGGGTACCTTTAGTTGAAAATATTACCCAGTAATGATTTCAGCTTGCCTGTCACACCCCCAACGGTTTAGATGTTTTTACCCAGATTTTAAAAGGTACCCATAAGGGTACTATCAAACCCGAGTCAGATTCAATATGATTTGAATAGTTGAATTAACTCTAGCGAGAAAAAAATGACGAAACTACACACCTCGGAAAACTTGACAATAGACGCGGATGAATTTGACAAAGTATTGAAAGATATGGAAACCCATTCTATATCCACAATTAAAGGCGAGACTACAAGTCCTCTTCCACGGTACATATCTGTATATTTAGTACAACCAGAAATACCACAAGCTATCCCGAACGATTTTCAGGACAACCTTAAAAGTTATTACCAACAAGACGTGCTTTCATGGAATAATAACCGTGAAAATGAACTAACCATAGTCACCGATCAGAAATTAAATAACAATATTAGTGATTCTGATTGGACTCAGAAATTAAAAACTATGGAAGAAACTGATATCGCTAATGCGACAGCACGGATACAAAATTCATACGCTCAGATTCGTGAACAGGGTAATAAACATCCGGAACAACGTTCAAGTTTGATTAAATTTGCCCAAACACTATCTAATTTCCAATCAACGATATTGAATTACATGGTGGATTTTATGCGAACAATAGCCCTTAAGATCTTTGAGTGGGCTTCAAAAGCTTTTACGTTTATCAAAAATGCGGCAAACAGTGTGGTTAATTTTGTAAAAAGCTGGTTTTAACTTGTTTTTCAACGGTAAACACTAGAATCCAGGGTAAACTCTCTAATTGTTTATTCATACCTATAGTGTTAATTGAATTAACACTATATCTAGAAAATACCTGATCAATAAGCAAAATAAGCTCTGGTTTATTGAGGTTATTGAGGACTACCCCTAGTTTATTGACAAGATGGGTTTACCCTTCACAACAATCAATCAAGGAAACTTAAAAACAATGAAACGTTTTTTGGCAATTTTTGTGCTTCTTTTGGCTTTCGCAACGGTTAACGTACAGTCAGCTAAGGCTTTATCTTTATTTGACGTAAGCATTCAACCATGTGAGCATTTTGATCATGTCTGGTCTGATCGTGGTTCTGGAGCTGACCGAGATGGTGCATTTTACAGGCCAGTCCCCACCCCTGGTTTCTTCGTTGTTGGAGATTATGGACAAGGTAACTATGGTCAGCCTAATGGTCGTGTATTGTGTTTCAAACCATTAAAAAATAGCGCATTAGCTAATCCTGTAGACTTTGCGCGAATATGGAAAGATACAGGGAGTGGAGCACATCGTGATGGCTCTTTTTGGCGACCAATTCCACCACAAGGTTATAGTTGTATTGGAGATGTTGTTCAAGAAGGTTATGCAAAGCCATACCGTCCTGATTACAAATGTCTACATAATGATTTAATATCACCATGGTCTCCTGAACAGACATCATTTGTTTGGAATGATCGTGGCTCTGGGGCAGATGCGGATGTATCTGTTTACTCTGTTCCCTTTAGTAAGGTTATACACGTTCAGGGTAACTATTCTCCCGCACATGGGCCAATCTATGATCTTAATTTAAACAGCTTCTGATTTATATAGCGGTTTTTCTCCTAATGAGGTACACATATTTTTTTGCCTCTTCCCTCTTCTGACTTTACTGGTCCCTGCTCCTTAAAAAAAGTCCCTCACCTCATTAAAAACCGCTATAAATCTTGAATTAGGAAGAAAACGAAGGACAGCAGATCCAATCGAAAAAAAAAGCGATCGCCTATAAAGGGGCGATCGCTTTTTTACTATTTAGTTGGTTTAAACTATTGTGGCTCTACCGTACTTGTTATGCTAAATAAAGAGTGTGTATAGTTTTTTAAAAAGCTAGTAAGGTACAAGATTTTGGGTTTTAGGGAGCAGGGAGGAGTGAATTGATAAGAGGGAAAAGGTAAAAAAATATGTGTACCTAATTAGGATGAAATAAGCTATCAAATAAGTATGTGGGCATAAATAAACGTTAAAACTAAAAATTCGAAAATGAAGCTGGAAGCCTGTATTAAATTGGTTTTCAGCATTTTTAATCTCAATCGCTACCATTTCGCTATTCAGCAAAGCAAAATTAGTTACCCTATGGCAATCCAAAACCTGCCCTCTTAGTGGCCATATCGGTTTCATTATGAAAAAATATAGATGATAATATGGAGATAATTATCGACAATATATGAATAGCTATTTCCTATTTAATGTGGCAATCAATCTTTTGTTGACATATAATTTTAACACGCGATGTTCCCAAGGAACCGCTTCGCGAACGCCTTCAAAATTTATTATGCAACTAGAAGACTATTTTAACTTTCTGGCTCCTGATGACATTCGGATTAAAGGTCATCGAATTGGCATTGAAACAGTATTGTACGAGTATCTATTTAAGCGATGCAGCGCGGTCTTGGGGGTTTCCCCCATGAGCGACTGCATCAAGACAAGAGCGTACTGCTGAAGAAATTGCCAAAATTTACTCAACTCTCACCTTAGAAGAGGTCTATGCTACAATCCTATATTATCTACAGAACAAAGACACAGTAAGTCAATACATTGCTGACTGGCTAGAGTGGGGACATCAACAGCGTAAAGCTCAAGCCTTGAATCCTCATCCTGCAGTAGCTCGACTCCGGAAAATCAAAGCAGAAAGACAAGCCCAATGGAAAGCTAATTGAAAAGTTAATTATAATTGCACAATGCTATTATGATCAGGAATATCAAGACCAAAATTATGTCATTCAGCGGTCAGCGGTCAGTGGTCAGTAGTCAGCGGTCAGCTGATTTTATTCAAAAGTACATCAATTAGCGTGCGTATAGCGCATAAACTGATGACTGATAGCTGTTCGCGTAGCGTGCGCGTAGCGCATTAGCTGATAGCTGACAAAATTATTCACTTGCCGATGACTTGAATTAATTAATTCTTATAAGTAGAAGTCTCAACAATACATTGCTCTTCGTTTGTATTATAATCCTCCTCATCAAGCCTAAGACTGAGAAGACTAGACTCGTGAAAGCAAAAGCCAAACCCAAGAAACTACTAGGTTTTTTATATACTTGCTTATTCCTTGGTTTAGGGATACTCCCCACAGTAGTCAAACCAAAGCCAGCCCTTAGTGCAGAATACATTTACTTTAACTATGGTCCGTTAAAATTGTCCCTTTCCCGGGAATCTCTGGAGATTTTTGCCAATGAGGGCAGAATTACTAAGGAATTTGAGTTCTACGCCCAAATGCTGAACCCAGAAGCCTTGGAACAGTTGCGGATGCTACTCCAAAAGCGGATTAAAATCAGTCCTGTGGCCATCTCCCGCTTAGGTAAATCCCCCATGGGAGAAGCCTTTCTGGAAGGTTTGGGAAAGATGATCAAAACCCACCCTGGTCGCAATGGTTTACATAGTCTTCGGGGGGCGCTGGTTTTGGCAGCAGCTGACTCCGAAGGTCTAACTATAATGAATATAGTGCGCCAGTTTCCCACCGAGGGGATGTTGATTGATACTGACTATATCTTTGATGTCCAAAAAGAGCTAGCTACCCTATTTCGATATCGAGATGCAGCGGTGAATGCGATCGCAAACCAAGCCACCCGAGAAGCCGCTGCTGAGAATACCATTGATGTCTCCCAGTTAACAGACTTACAACAACCTGGTCCTTATAACTTCACAGACCAAGTCATCACCCTTTCCGGTCGCCGCCGTCAATCCCCTCTAGGGTTATCTGGAGAAACCAAGTTTGAGGTTGCTCTGTACTTACCCAAAGGCAATCCCAAACCAGCCCCCTTAGTAGTCATGTCCCATGGCTTTGCCTCAGATCGCAACCATTTCACCTATTTAGCAGAACACTTAGCATCCCATGGCATTGCTGTAGCGGTGCCTGAACACGTCGGGAGTAATGTTGAATATTCTCAAGCTGTACTACAGGGACTAGCAAATGGAATCAATCCTGTAGAGTTTATTGAACGACCCTTAGATATTAGATATGTACTCGATGAGCTGGAAGACCTCTCTAAATCTGACCCTAATTTTGCTAATCAGCTGAATCTGGAACAGGTAGGTGTGATTGGTCATTCCTTCGGGGGCTACACAGCGTTAGCCGTAGCAGGTGCAGAAATTAATGATTTAAGACTGCGCCAAGTGTGTCCTGATCAAGACCCAACCTTCAATCTATCTGTACTACTCCAATGCCTTGCCAATCGCTTACCCCCGTTTAATTATGACTTGCAGGATCCACGGGTCAAAGCAGTAATCGCTGTTAATCCTATTACCAGCACAGCCCTTGGTCCAGCTAGCTTGGGTAAAATTCAAGTGCCAGTCATGATTATGGCAGGTAGCCACGACATCGTAGCACCCACTGTCCCAGAACAGATTCACCCCTTTATCTGGCTCAATACCCCAGAAAAATATCTGGCAATGATTGTTGATGGCAACCACTTCTCCACTAGTGGTGCATCGGGCGACAATTTTGCCCTGTTTCCTAGAGAATTACTTGGTTCCAATCCTCAGGTCGGACTTTCTTACCTAAAAGCCTTAAGCTTAGCTTTTGTTAATACTCATATTCGGGATTTACCAAACTATCGACCTTACCTTAGTGTTAGCTATGCCAAATTCCTCTCTGAGAATTCTCTAGAGCTACATTTAGTCAAATCTTTAACTCCAGAACAACTAGAGGAATCCTTTGGTAGTGAACCTCCCCAAAGTATCATACCACAAATCGCAATTGAGCCAATACCGAAGCCTTCAGAAACAGTTTTAGACCAAATTAAACGAACTGGCACCATAAAAGTTGGTATTAGAAAAGATGCTGCTCCTTTTGGCTATATTGATACCAACGGAGAGTGGAAAGGGTATTGCTTTGAGCTACTCAATTCCTTAAAAGACAAAGTTGCCCAACAACTCAATAAACCCATAGAACTAGACGTTGTTGCCATTCAATCAACTTTGGAAAATCGCTTTGCTATTGTCCGAGATGAAACTGTAAATTTGGAGTGTGGCCCTAATACTATTAGGAGTGATATTGAAGGTATAAAATTCTCGACACCATTTTTTATTACTGGCACACACTTTTTAGTGGATTCTCAACAATCAGAAGTTATCAATCGTTACCAAAGCCTTGACAGTTTAAAAATTGGAGTACTTCCCAGTAGCCTCACAGAAACATTTATTGAGCAAACCTATCCTAATGCTCAGAAAATAGTTTTTCCTGGAGACATAGGTAGGTCTCAAGGAGTCAAAGCATTAGTCAATAGCGATATTGATGCCTTTGCCAGCGATGGCATTTTATTAATTGGAGAAGTCACCAGACAAGGACTTTCCTCATCCCAGTACACATTATCTCCAGATCAGCCACTGACCTGTGATTTCTATGGCATGATTCTCCCTAAGAGTGACCCGCAATGGCAACGTATTGTCAACTCCTTTATTGAAGGGGAAAAAGCTAAAGAAATTTGGGGGGGATGGTTTACAAATTTGTTTCCCTATGTCTTATTAAATCTAGAGTATTGTATTGATAAGTAACATGTAAGTCAGTCTAAGATAACCATCATTCTTTTTTAGCAGTCACCATAAAGCAACGTCGCATTCCAGGTACTGAACGGGGTGCGAGTTGAACAGAGTAACGTCCATAATTTGCTCTTATTTCTCCCGGTTGGATAACTGACGCATTCCACCCATAATTAGCAAATAATTCTTCTGGTTCGTCGGTGCCAAAACGCCAATTTTTACTAATTAATCCCTTCTGAGTTTTAGAGCCTATTTGCCACGACTTTACACTTATTAAATCTGCCCCTAAATAACTCCCTTGGACACTGACATCAGAAATTGTTCGCAGTAATGTATCTATCTCCTTTTTATCCAGATACATCAATAAACCTTCCATCAACCAAACTGTCGGTTGATTAGATTTATATCCATGATTTTTCAATAAATGCACCCAAGGTTTTTGCAAATCTGTGGCGATGGACTGGCGATGACATTTAGATGGAATATCCTTAAGAATTGCTTCTTTGCGAGACATGATTTCTGGTAAATCAATCTCATATATACATAGTTCAGGTGGTAAGGGTAGGCGATATGCCCTAGTATCGTAGCCCACCCCTAGAATGACAATTTGACGTACCTCTGGTATTACAGATATCAGAAAATCATCAAAAAATTTAGTTCGAACTGCCACAAACTGGATGCGAAGGGTATTTGATTTCGGGTCTTTACCGTCTTGTTTTTCCCAATAATCCATCAAAGACTGTATTTGTTTAGACCCAACTAACTGAGCAGCAAAAGGATCGTCAAAAAGTCGGTCTGCCCTTTTCGATTCAATAGCACGTTTTGCCGCCATTACTACTGCTGTACGACAGACATCATTTTTGATTTCTGGGATTTTTTCGGCTTTTGCTGCCAGTTCGTTTTCCATAATTTACAATTTACTGTGTGATCATGACATTAAGGACAACCTTGCTGAGATACTGTACCATCAGGCATAGTGGCATTACACAAATTAGCCCCAGTCAAATTAGCCCCAGTTAAATTAGCCCCCGTTAAGTTAGCCTCTGTTAAATTAGCCTCGGTTAAATTAGCCCCACTTAGATTAGCATTTTGTAAGTCAGCATAGCTTAATTTGGTTCTATACAAATAGGTATTACTTAAATCAGAGCTAGCCATGCTCGCACCGGTTAAATCCCCCAAACTTAATGTGGCTCCTTTTAAATTAGCCTCATATAAGAGAACCACAGGAGCAAAAACCTTATCTAATTTAGCATTTTCTAATGTAGCCGATGTTAAGTCAGCATCAAATAAACGAGCAGCTACTAAATTAGCATTTGTCAGGATGGCTCGTTCTAAATTAGCGAGAGTTAAATCTGCTCCCTGGAGATTAGCATTTGTCAGATCAGAACTGACTTCTTCGGTCGCCCGTCGTTGGTAAGATTGAAGTTTAGGGTTTAGTAGAATACTATTGAGATAAGCCCCTGATAAATTAGCCCCTCTTAAATTAATACTTCTCCAATTACAGTTACTAAAATTCCCAAAGCTCAAATCACGACCACTTAAATCATCGCCTAGATCGCAATTAGCAAAAGTGTTGGATTGGGCTTGAGCTGGTAATCCTATAAAACTGAGACATAACAGAGAAGAAACTAGAGTTGAAGACACTAGATTTATCGTTTTAAGCACCATAGTCATATTGAGTAGTTAGGATTGAATCTTGAGAACATCAATTAATACAGAGTCAAATCTATCGCCATCCCTATCGGAGTTGTGAGAGTAGTCAGTTGGAGCAACGGATGGTTAACGGATGTAACCAATGGAAGTATGGAAAAATCTAGAAGTGTAGCAAGATGGCTAAGAGGTTACCCAGAGTAACACGGATTTCTCTGAGGTTTGACTTCGGATTGATATAACAGTATACAGTAATTTCGATGTGACAGTAGGATTGATCCGAAAGTCGAACCAGGGAATAGGGCACAACTAGAGTTTTTTAGTTAAACTGTTGTACACTCGTCAACAGTAATTGACCATGAACCCAACTCGCCAACTAATCCAAAACATTTTCAAAGGGATAGTAGCCTCTGTCCTAATCCTGAGTCTGTTCGGATGTGCCGCCCTTCTAGACCAGTTAGGAATCGGGAATTACACTGTCAAACGGGTATCTGACGGGGATACCATTCTTGTCGCTGACAGGTTTGGCAAAGATGTCAAAGTTCGGTTTGCCTGTATAGACGCTCCAGAAATTGCCCATTCCAAAAAACAGAAGCAAAGCCGCAAATTGGTAGACAAAAGTCAATTCAAATGGGGAAATAAAGCCAAGGAGCGACTTCAGGAACTGGTAAAACAAAGCGATAATCAGGTAGTTTTGACTGTAACTGATACTGACCGCTATGGGCGCAGCGTCAGTGAAGTACGCTTAACCGATGGCACCTTTGTCCAGGAAGTCCTAGTAAAAGAAGGACTAGCACAGGTATATCGGCCTTATCTGAAAGATTGCCCCAGTGCGGAAATGGTCGATAGTGCTGAAGCCAATGCCAAACGATATCGGCGAGGGTTGTGGCGAGACCCTAAGTTTGTTCCAGCTTGGGAATATCGTAGTCTAGCAAAAACTAAATCCTCCTCCTCCTGAGTCGGAGAGTGTTTAGTCCTGTTAGTCTTTAGTCTTTAGTAGCTAGCCAATAGCAAGTAAAACGCCTATTTGTAGTTAACACTAATGAATGAGTAATTTCGTCATAAATGTTGCAAAATGTTAAGTAAGTCCAGACATTGATCAAAACTAAAATTTAAAACTGATGGTACTCTTCGGATTTAAGAAAAAGCTTACCGTGCCTACTCCTGAGGAAGCCTTACCGGGACGCTCAGAAGTCATGCCAGTACCCGAGCGTCACTACGTCAATGGCAATCCTCTCAAACCCCCTTACCCTGATGGATTGGAAATGGCGATGTTTGGCATGGGATGTTTTTGGGGAGCAGAACGCCGATTCTGGCAACAAGAGGGAGTGTTCACTACCGCAGTAGGTTACGCTGCTGGAGTCACCCCTAACCCCACCTATCAAGAGGTCTGTACAGGCATGACCGGTCACAATGAAGTAGTGCTGGTGGTATTTGACCCAAAACTAATCAGTTACGAAGCACTCTTGAAAGTCTTCTGGGAAAGCCACAACCCCACCCAAGGCATGCGCCAAGGCAATGATACTGGGACTCAGTACCGTTCAGGAATTTATACCTATTCCGAAGACCAAAAGAAGCTAGCCGAAGCCTCACAAAACGCTTTTCAGCAAGCCCTGAAGGTCGCCGGTTATGGTAATATTACCACAGAGATTCTAGATGCTCCTGAGTTTTATTACGCAGAGGGCTATCACCAGCAGTACCTGGCTAAAAATCCTAATGGGTATTGTGGTTTAGGTGGGACGAATGTGAATTGCCCTGCAATTTCATAAGTCATCACTTCTGTGGTTAACAGTAATTAGTCATTGGTCATTTGTAAGTACCAAGAGACTTTGGTTGATTACAAATGACTAATGACTAAATGCAGCAATTTAGTTTTATGAGGGTAACTGATGCAATAAGGATAGGGGACTGTATGAGGAACAACAAAATGAATCATAAGCTTAAAACTTTGATGATAAGTTTTATAGTCGGTTTAGGATTAATCATTATTCCTAATTTACTATCCCCTTTCGTGTTTAATCATCGAGTTTCAGCGTCATCTGCCCAGGAAAAGCTTGAACGAGTAGAACTAATAGATAATCTTGGGAATTATCATTATCCTATTTCCACTACCTCAGACTTAGCTCAAAAGTATTTTGATCAAGGTTTAATTCTTGCCTACGCTTTTAATCATGCTGAAGCTGCTCGTGCTTTTAAAGAAGCAAGTAGGCTAGATCCTAATTGTGCCATGTGCTACTGGGGATTAGCTTATGTTCAAGGACCAAATATCAATGCACCAATGGCAGATGAACAAGTATCAGAGGCTTGGCAAGCAATTCAACAAGCGATCGCACTAAGTAACAAGGCATCTCCAAAGGAACAGGCTTATATTAAAGCTTTAGCACAGCGTTATTCGGAACAACCAATGGCAGATCGTTCCTCCCTTGATCTAGCTTATGCTCAGGCAATGAAGCAGGTTGTTCAAGATTATCCTGATGATTTAGATGTAGCAACTCTATACGCAGAATCCCTAATGGATACCATGCCTTGGGACTATTGGCAAGATAATGGGGAACTCAAACCAGAAGCCAAGCCAATTTTAGCAACATTAGAATCAGTTTTAGAAAGAAATCCTAAGCATCCGGGAGCTACTCACTTCTATATCCATGCCACTGAGAAAGAACAACCCAAATTAGCCATAGAAGCTGCTGATAATCTCCGCAATCTCGTTCCCGCTTCAGGACATTTAGTCCATATGCCCTCTCACATCTATATTCGAGTGGGACGTTACCAAGATGCTGTTATTGCTAATCAAAAAGCAGTTATGGCGGATCGTAACTATCTGGCATCCCCCCATCCTCAAAGTATTTATACTATTGGTTATATTCCTCATAACTACCATTTCCTCTGGTTTGCAGCGGTAATGAGTGGACAAAGTGAAATAGCAATGGAAGCAGCACAACAAACAGCAGCAGTTGATCCAAGTCTGATCGCTAATCCAGGTTTATCTGGTATAATACAACATTTTTATGTTGTGCCACTTTATACGGAAGTACGCTTTGGAAAATGGGATAAAATTCTAGAGACACCTGCACCAACAACTGATATGAAATATGCTACGGGTGTTTGGCATTATGCTAGAGGTATGGCTTTCACGTCTCAAGGTAAGAAAGAAGAAGCTAATCAAGAATTAGCTAAATTACAAGCTTTAATGGCTGATCCTGATTTAGAAGAATTGAAAATCTGGAGTTTTAATTCTACTGCTAGTGTTCTTAAAATTGCCGTTGAAGTCTTAACCGGTTCAATTGCTACTCTTGAGCAAGATTACACGACAGCAACTAGTCACTTAAAAAATGCTATTGCTCTAGAAGATAAGCTGGTTTATACTGAACCACCAGATTGGTATTCTCCTACCCGTAATTTGCTAGGCACAATCCTGCTACAAGGCAATCAGCCAGAGCAAGCAGAACAAGCTTTTCGTGATGATTTAGATATTTATCCCGAAAATGGTTGGTCATTACATGGTTTAGCAAAAAGTTTGCAAGCACAAGGAAAAACAGCAGAAGCAGAAACTATACAACAGCAATATCAACAAGCGTGGCAATATGCTGATATTGCTAAATAACCATAAAATAACCTCAGTTCCATTGCCTCAACTAGAAAGCTTCTCTAATAAATCCTTTAGCACTGGTGGTAACTTGCGCATAATCTTACCCTGCTCTCGGTCAACGGCTACTAGAATCACACGACCGGTTACGTAAAGTTCTTTGCCATCATGGGATTGAATTTTATAATTCCAGTTCATACGGACACCTTTCATTTCGGCGATGCCTGTCTTGACAACTACTGCTGTGCCCATTGGCATTGCCCGGTGATACCGTAAAGAAAGTTCTACTACTGGTAAATCGCATCCTAGCCTGACGAGATCACTATAATCCATACCCATCGAGCGTAAGTACTCCACCCTCGCTTCTTCCATCCAGCGAATGTAGGTACCATGCCAGACTATACCAGCATAGTCAGTGTGGTGGGGATGGACTCGCACTGGATAGTCAAACCATTTTGCCGTGGTGGCGGTTAGCTCATGGCTTTCCATGGTACTACCCAGCTCTATTTGAGCTGAGGTTTGGGGTGTTTCTGACATGGATCAATTTAATCGTTACTGGTATTTCACTAACTTTATAACCATAGCCAGATCAAAGTAGGCGATCGCGTCCGTGTCAAAGAGTCAATCAGTGTTTACCATCATCCTACTGATTGTAATCAGACCCTATCCTTATATCATGTCGGGATAATTACCCTTAATAAAAATCTCCCTATCTCCCTATCTCCCAATCTCCCCACATTCCCCTCCTGGGA
>NZ_JAAHFV010000112.1:0-17392 GCF_010672755.1 Moorena sp. SIO1F2 | reverse complement strand
CTTACCTGTTTTATTAAAAAGCTAAAAGCTGATAGCTGACGTCAGTGGTCAGCGGTCAGCGGTCAGTGGTCAGTGGTCAGCTTATTTTATTCAAAAGTACCGATCTAGTAGCGTGGCCTACAGCCAATGGCTGATAGCTGATAGCTGACCGCTGATAGCTGATAGCTGATAGCTGATAGCTGATAGCTGATAGCTGATAGCTGATAGCTGATAGCTGATAGCTTACGACTCCTACATCTATTGAGCGAGAAACCCTCCATCTACAGCTAAAAATTCTCCTGTAATAAAAGATGCTTTATCTGAACACAGAAAAACGACAGCATTGGCAACTTCTTCTTCTCTGCCTACTCGACCCATAGGATGTTTTTTTATAAACTCTTGATAGAAAGGAATAGGGAAGAAAGGACGAGCCATGTCTGTGTCAATTACACCGGGACATACGGCATTAACACGAATGTTAGACTGTGCCACCTCTAAAGCTGCTGTTTTAGTTAAGCCTAATACTGCGTGTTTACTAGCGGTATAAAGAGATATTGGTGATAAAGCAACCAAACCTAGAATAGAAGCACAATTAACAATTGCTCCCCCTCCATGATTTAACATATAGGATAGTTCGTATTTAAGAGATAAAAATACCCCTTTAACATTGACATTAAAGACTTGGTCATAATTTTCTACTGTTTCTTCGGTAATTGGATTTCCTACAGCGAAACCAGCATTATTAAAAGCACAATCAAGATGACCATAGATTTCAACGGTTTTTTCGACTAAATTCTTAACCTGTTCTTCTTGAGTGACATCAGTTTGGATAAAAATCCCTTCTCCACCTACTTGTTTGATTAACTCAACGGTTTCTTCTCCTTCTTTACTTCGACGGGCAGCAACCACAACTTTTGCACCTTCTTTGGCAAAGGCGATCGCCGTTGCTCGACCAATACCAGAACTAGCACCAGTAATTAAGGCAACTCTATTTTTTAGTTCTTCCATTGTTGATATCTCAGGCAGGATAAGTGTGTCTAAAATACTATTTATAGCGTTTCTAGGATTTATGAGGTACGCTTCTAAACCTCAAAGTCCCCCTTGATAAGGGGGATAATGGGGGATCTCTTTGTACCTCATGGCATAGAGAATTGCTATATAAAATACTATTATATAAGTAATAACCAAAGGGAGTAGGTCAAAGTTGCAGAACAGATCAACTATGTACCATCAGAGCGTGCTTAAACCCATGAGGGGGCTAGTTCATTAGTACAAATGTTCTATATAAGTAACATGCTCCCACAACCAAGAAAGCTGAAGGCTGACAGCTGACCCAGGGGTAAGTAAAAATGGACAAACAAAGAAAACAAAAATACCTCAACTTGATCCACCAACTCCTAACTTGTCCCAAGGGTAAAGAAATGAAAATTATTAATAGCAACCTTGAGTTAGTGGATGCAGAGTTATTGCAAGTAATGGCACAATCAGCCGAATATCTAACAGGAAATGGCCACCAAAACGCGGCTAACTTTTTACTACGTATCAGGAGTAAGCTTTTAAAGGGTCTGGCAATTTCAGAAACCCTTACTTCAGCTAAGGCTTCATCGGAAGAGTATCAGCAATTCTTAGAGGAAGTATTGCTAGCAACCGCTAACAGCAAAGGCGACCGCGAAGCTGTCTACCAACTCCTGGTAGCAAACCTAGACAAACTCGATCATAATTTTATCAATATCCTGCAAACCTGGGCAAGTACTAAACTCTCAGCAGCGGAACCAGAAACAGCAACAGAAATCGCTAATAGTATCTGGGAATTCAGCACCATGATCAGCGATTTTTCCCTGGGCAATCAAGCCAATAACAGGGAAATCGCTATTGCTGCTTACCAAACGATGCTAACCGTTTTTACTAATCAAAGTAACCCGGAAATTTGGGCAGCTATTCAAAACAACTTGGGCAATGCCTACTGTGACAGAATCCGTGGCAATCGGGCTAATAATCTCGAAAAAGCCATAGATGCATACCAAGTAGCCTTGGAGGTTTATACCAAACCAGACTTCCCCGAAGATTGGGCAAGTACTCAAAACAACCTGGGCATAGCTTACTGTGAAAGAATCCGTGGAGACCGGGCTGATAATCTCGAAAAAGCTATTAAAGCATTCCAACTAGCCTTGGAAATTCGCACCAAACCAGACTTCCCCATTGATTGGGCAATGACTCACTATAACCTGGGCAATGCCTACTGTGAAAGAATCCGTGGAGACCGGGCTGATAATCTCGAAGAAGCCATAGAAGTATACCAACTAGCATTAGAAGTTCGCACCAAACCAGATTTCCCGGAAGATTGGGCAAGTACTCACAACAACCTGGGCATCGCCTACAGTGACAGAATCCGTGGAAACCGGGCTGATAATCTCGAAATTGCTATTGCCCAATACCAACTAGCCTTGTCTGTTTATACTAAACAAGACTTCCCCGAAGAGTGGGCAAGGACCCTATATAACCTGGGTAATGCTTACAGCAACAGAATAGTAGGAGAAACTACAGAGAATCTGGAAAATGCGATCGCATGCTATGAAAATGCCTCAGAAATCTTTACCCGTGAGGAATTTCCCGAAGATTGGGAAAACCTTCAACGTCATATTGCTAAACTACTGATTCAGCTAAGAAACTGATAGCTGACAGCTTATCTATTCTCTGCTAAAATTTATAAAAACCATTACAATATTTTTCAGAAATTAATATGTCAGTTACTTGGTCAAATTGGAGGGGTAATGTTTCTTGCAACCCCAAAAGTATTGTCGAGCCATCTTCTAACGAAGATCTCAAGAAAGTTCTTGCCATGGCTCGAACCGAAAAGATGAAAGTTAAGGTGGTTGGTTCGGGACACTCATGGTCAGAAGCTGCATGCACCGATGGTGTTCTTGTATCATTAAAGCGACTAAACCGAGTAATCGAGCTAGACCGAGAACGGGGGACCGTTACTGTTGAGCCAGGAATAACACTAAACAGCTTGAATGAATACCTCGACCAACAGGGCATGGCCTTGGAAAACCTGGGAGCAATCACCAAGCAGACTATTTCTGGTGCAATAGCAATGGCTACCCATGGAACAGGAGACAAAAACGGCTCACTGGCTAGTGCAGTGGTTGAGCTAGAGCTAATGAAAGCATCCGGGGAAGTTGTCCGCTACCAACAAGATAATCCCACATTTTATGGAGTATGTGTCAACTTAGGTGCCCTTGGTATTATTACTAAATTAACCCTTCGTTGTGTCCCTAAATTCTTCTTGCGAGATATTCAACAACCGATGTTGACCGACCTTCTCAGAAAAGAAATAGACACACTAGTTAAAGAAAACGACCATTTCCAATTCTTTGAATTTCCCCACACCTCACGCTCCTATTGGTTTAAGTTTAATAAAATGGATGAGCCAGTTGCGCCCATGCCATTCTGGAGACAATTCCTAGACGACCTATCTAGAACTATATCTAGAGAAGGCAATGGAATCGGTGACTGGATTACCAGGACGTTTCCTTTTACAATTCCTCTCATCTTTAGAGTAGCTTTTTTTACTAATCTACGGGGATTAAACCGTTGGGATAAGAGCTTTAAAATCCTCGCCTTTGAGAATATTAATTTCACCTATTCTGAGTTGGAGTATGCCATACCAAGGTCAGCTACAATCAAAGCTCTGGAGCAAATTCACCAGATGATAAAAAACCAGGGATTTAGGATAAACCTACCAATATCAGTTCGATTTGCTAGTTCCGAAGAGCATTGGTTAAGCCCACTGTATCAAAGAGAATCGGTATATATTAGCCTTAACTTATCAGGGTCAGATTTTCAGGTGATTGAAAACTATCACCGGGAAGCCGAAAAGATATTATTAGAGTATGGTGGCCGTCCCAACTGGGGCAAGCACTTTTATTCCAATCGGGAATATCTGCGCTCACAATACCCACGTTGGGATGACTTCGCTCTACTTATGAAAGAATTTGATCCTGATCGACTTTTTTCTAACCCCTTCCTCGACCGGCTCTTCCCTTATGATGTATAATTGGCTCAAATCGGTTGGGAGTTGCTTTCACAGCCGGGGTTTCTTCCATATTCTCTAATATCATGTCGGGATAATTACCCTTAATAAAAATCTCCCCAATCTCCCCACCCTAACCCCTCTCCACCTACTCCTTACTCTAATTCCTTTACCACTTTACTCATTCCATCCAGTAATTTTTGATTTTTTTGGCTCCTAGCGCCATAGAGACGGGCAGAAAAGACTGTGATTAATTCCATCATGTCTTGGGTTAATTCGTCATCAAAGCTGACTCCCTCTGGGGATTTATTAATGATCACGACTTCTGTGCCAAACTCTTCACAAATGGTAAAGATTAATTCTGATCCAAATCTCAGCAATCTATCCTTGTGAGTTATCACCAATCGTTCAACATCCCCTGTCATAATTTTTATGAGTAATTGGTTCAATCCTTTTTTGTGATAATTTAAACCACCCCCTAAATCAGAAATAGTTTCGTATTGCCAACCATTAGCAGCGCTAAAATTTTCTAATAATTGAATTTGACTCCTCAGGTCTTTTTGTCGCTCATCACTTGAAACTCTGGCATAGTTAATTGTCAATCTGTGGGTTAATGGCTGAGGATTTCTTGGTGTTATATGTTTGATATCTTTAAGATAAAATCGCCGTTGTCCAGTAGGTGAACGTTGATATCTGATTTTGCCTGCATCAGCCCACCGTCTTAGGGTTTTGGTAGAGACTCCTAGCTGTTTAGCTGCCTCCCCAATGCTTAATGTCATCTCGGAATGACTTTCCATATCAATGCTAGATCTAATCACAACCTCTCTAGTATTACCCATTTTGTCAGGAATGTCCAAGGGTGTCTATTTTTTATAGAGAGGCAACAGGCAACAGGCAACAGGCAACAGGCATGCTAGCAAGAGGCAATAGGCATGCTAGCAAGAGGCAATAGGCATGCTAGCAATAGGCATGCTAGCAAGAGTAGCCAATATATCATTCTATAATAGAATTTTAGGATAATTACCCTTCATCAAAAATCTCCCCATCTCCCCATCTCCCCATCTCCCCATCTCCCCATCTCCCCATCTCCCCATCTCCCCATCTCCCCATCTCCCAACCCTAATCCCTTGGCTTTAACATAAACTGATCGAATTTAATCACCTCTGAATTAGGCGATCGCGTATCAAAGCGATAGCTAGTTACTATACCGGTGCCAGTATCGAAGATACTAAATACAGTGAGGTCATTACTAGCGATATAAGGCAAGGGCTGGTTATTCTCTCCTAACAATGGCGCGATTGTTGGCATAACGGGCTCTAATCCATTGGCGTCTCCAGTAGCGGAATAGTTTTCGTTATACCCAGTTGGTACTGGGCGCTTCTTCTGACCAACATAAGCGCCATAACTATTCCCGACATTGGAGGATTCTAAAAAATGGATGCCATTACCATCAACAAAGCGATTCCATAGATGGGAATGGCCATAATACACCAACTGCACACCAGCAGCTTCTAACAATGGCACCACATCCTGAATGATGTAATCCTTGTCTTTGGGGTACTCATAACGCACTGCTGTCACCTTACCCGCCCGATCCCGCTCAATGATCTGCACTGGGTTAGTATAAGCTGGGACAATATTCCCCCCTAGGCTATGGGGAGGATGGTGAAACATCACAATTTTATACTTGGCTTGTTGGAACTCAGGGCTATTGAGTTCTGCCTGGAGCCATTGGTACTGGAGACTCCCTTTACTAACCGGTTCAAAGATATGTTGTCCGTATCCCCAAGCGATGGGATTGTCTAAATCTTGTTCCCGTTCTTGATACCTACCTTTGGCATTAGGGCTTAAGCTAGGTGTCCGCCAAATATTAGTAATGTACAACACCACTAAGCGAATATCACCAAAGGTTACGGCATAATAAGGTTTGCCATTAGGTAGGTAAAAAATCTCGTTATAAGTGTCAGTATTATAGCTATTGTTTTTTAGCCAAGCTTGGTAATAATTAGGGTCATTATCTGGATTTAACTGTTCAGCTTTTTGCTGATAGATGGCTTGTGCTGCAGCCCGAGGAAAAGGGTCATTGAATTGGCTATTCAAATCCTTTTCCATAGAAAAACGCCCCATCACTTCATGATTGCCAACTACAGGAAAGATCGGGGCATTTTGAATAATTTCACCGCCATGGTAGGTAGTTTTAACCCCATTCTTTTCCAATTGGTAATTAGCTCGACCCTGAAGACAAGGGAAAAACGCACCACCCCGGTTATCATCAAACCATTCCGAAGCCCGGTCAGGAATATTAACTAAATCACCAACATAAAACACTCCATCAATTTGGCCTACAGTGTCTACCACCTTCTGGAGATTAGCTGCGGTCATGGGCATTAGTTGATGGTCAGAAGTCAGAAGAATTTTCTGGGGTGTCTCAGGGTTTGGTAGAGCACTGAGGCTAAAGAGTTTGCTCCTGACAACTTGCCCATTCTCCTTGACACTGGTGACTTGATAGGGAACAGGAAGACCAGGAGTCAGTCCAGTTACGATCGCTTCATGACGCCAA
This sequence comes from Moorena sp. SIO1F2, assembly GCF_010672755.1. Classification (NCBI taxonomy): domain Bacteria; kingdom Bacillati; phylum Cyanobacteriota; class Cyanophyceae; order Coleofasciculales; family Coleofasciculaceae; genus Moorena; species Moorena sp. SIO1F2. Next base: position 10,820 of record NZ_JAAHFV010000112.1, on the reverse strand, counting down.
ATATCCCGCATGATTGGCTTCTGGTAGACTTGGCCGTCTTCGGTCTGGTTGCCTACTCGGGATTTTTGGTCTTCCCGAGTGCGGCTGAGTTTAGTAGTAGTAGCAGTGGCCTTACGATAAGAGCTCGTGCCGTAGGTAACAGTGTGGCGGGAGCCAGGAAATTCGGTAAACCAAACCACCCGCACGGAATCTTTTGTAGGAAATTGCAAGAATGGGTCAGTCAGTAATTCGTAAGCGGATGTCATGGCTCGCTGCTGGGTAATTTGCTTGATAGTTGGAACAAGGACAATTACACCAATCACTATAGCTGCCATGAGGATAAAGCGACTGATAGAAAACTTGACCATGAAAGCTATAGGGCAGGGAATGGGGAATCGCGAATCGGGAATCGGAACCCACCCCTAACCCCTCCCAGGAGGGGAACGGGAATCGGGAGAAGAGTGTGGGGAGAGGGGGAAGTGTGGGGAGAGGGGGAAGTGTGGGGAGACAGGGAAGTGTGGGGGTATAGGGGAACAGAGGTAAGAAGTAGTTTTCGATGAAGTTGGTATAGCTTTGATCATACTTATTGTGATCATACTTATGAGGTAGATTCAAGCTTCTTACCCCGTCTTGATGCAAAGCACAAGTAAGGGTTTCCCCCAAGACTGAGCTGCATTCCGACTCCCAGGGAGTGCGCTTACAGTCGTCGAATTAAATTCGCCACGGGTCGCACCGCTCCCGACTCCCGACTCCCGATTCCCGACTCCCGATTCCCGATTCCCGATTCCCTAATACTTTGACTGCTCCTATGCCTCAAACGCTCAATGTATTTATGTAAAAGATTATTGCTGTAATCACATATTGTGTGAAAATAAAGTTAGATTAGATACAAAACGAACTGACTACAGGTTTTGTATAAGCAATACTATGACATTATTAACTACTAATCAAGTTCTTAAACAACTTAAGCAAGGACTGTCGTTACAGAAAGCCGAGCTGAGTCATATTGATTTACAGGGCTTGAATCTAGATAAGGCTGACTTTGCCCATGCCTACCTACGTAATGCCAATCTCTCAGGAGCGTCTTGTCAAGAGACAGACTTTAATCAAGCCAATCTCAGCTGGGCCAAGCTATCCGGGGCCACTCTGGTTTATGCCCAACTCTCAGAAGCTAAACTGACTCGTGCTGGTTTGGAGGAGGCGAATCTCCGAGGGGCTTGGGCAGCAAAAGCTAAGCTGTGTGGAGCAAGACTAGATGGGGTTGAGGCGTCCTTAGCTCAGCTGCAAAAGGCTGATTTGAGAGAAGCAACTGGCAAAGGGATAACCTTTATCAATGCCAATCTCAAGATGGCCAATTTAGGAGCTGTGAATTTCCCTGAGGCTAATTTCAGTGGGGCAAGCCTTGATCTAGCTAGCTTAGAAGCGGCTAAGTTAATGGATACTAAGTGGCTTGGTGCTGATTTGGAACGAGCCAACTTAAGCCGTGCTAGTTTAGTCAGAGCAGATTTAACCTCTGCTAATTTGATTGTTGCTAATCTCAGAGCTGCTGATTTGACCGAGGTAATTTTGCGTGGTGCTCAGTTGCTGGAGTCAAGTTTGGAAAATGCCTTATTAAAGGATGTTGATTTAACTGAAGCGTCTTTATTTTCTGCAAATTTAGAAGGCGCTCGCTTATCTAAGGTTAATCTTAAAAATGCTGATTTACAGTACGCTAATTTGGAGAATACTATTTGGAATGGTGTTGATTTCTCTAACTGTGAGGTAGCAGGTGCAGTGTTTACCGATGCTAAAGGCTTAAGTGCTCAACAGTGCCAATGGCTGAAGGAAAATGGGGCGTTGAATGTTCCTTTTGGGTAACCGTTGCGAAAGCCTAACCGTTAAACAACCATGCGATCGCTTAGCGTCGGCTGTGGCCTACGCTAAGCCTTACGATGAAAAGCCATAGTCTATCCTAGAGATAATTTAATAGAAACCCTAGATTTAGCGTTCCCATGCTTCGCCCGACCCTAGTTGGCACCCAAGCCCTAATTTTTTTTCTCCTAAATTTAGTTCTCCCCATTGGCATCCTCCCGGTCTTATCCTATCCCACAACTGTTAAGCCAATTCCGCAAGATTGGTCAGCGTCAGAATTAGTGGAACAAGGCAGAGCACTATACACCAAAGGTCAGTTTAGTCAAGCAGCAAGCACTTGGGAACAAGCAGCACAAGCCTATGAATCCCAAGGGGATAGACTACATCAGGCCATGGTTTTGAGTTATCTGTCCTTGGCTTACCAGAAACTGCAACAGTGGTTTGATGCCGAAGATGCGATCGCATTTAGCCTCAACCTGTTAGAGACCGGATCAGATCTCCGGGATAGCCCAGACTACCAGCAAATCCGCGCCCAAGCTCTCAACACCCTAGGTAGTCTAGAATTAGCCTTAGGACAACCAGACACTGCTCTAGAAGCCTGGCAATTGGCTACTGAGATTTATCAACAATTAAAAGATGACATTGGCATTACAGGTACCCTAATTAATCAAGCTCAAGCGATGGAAGCCTTAGGACTTTACCGTCGCACCTGTAAAACCTTATTACAAGCCTTAAAGCTGGACAATAATTGCGATTTGTCCAATCAAGAACGGTTTGAAAAGGTGCTGCAAACCTTTCAACAAACCCCTGATCCCCAGATTAAAATCCTGGGCTTACGTAGCCTTGGGAATAGTCTCCGTCTCCTCGGGGACTTGAACCATTCTCAGCAAGTGCTTAAGGCAAGTTTGAAAGTAGCTCAACCTCCTCTGCAAAAGCGAGAAACCTTACTGAGTTTGGGGCATACAGAACGTTCTTGGTACAACCACTATAAACAATTATACACCAGAACCAACCTGATAGTTAAACAAAAAGAAGTTAAAGAACAGGTTATTGAGCAGTTTGATTATGCTATAAAATACTATCAAGAATCTCTTCAAGAGTCGAGCAAATTATCAGCTTCCACTAGCTTAGACATTGAACCAAAACTACAGCAGTTAAGTCTACTAATTGATTTTCACAATTGGTTAGAGAGCTTAACGGCTCAAGACAAAGATCAAGACAAAGATCAAAACAAAGCCACAAGGCTCCAAGAATTAAAATCTCAAATAAATGACCAAGTCAAGGAATTACTCAACAGCGAGATTACTAAATTACCACCTAGTCGAACAGCAATCTATGCTCAAATCAATTTTGTGGAAAGCCTGATCAGCTATGAGCTAAAATCGAATAAGGATGAAGATAATCTTCAGGGGTCATCATTGAACCTTGAGCCTTACGAAATTGCCCATAGTTTAGTCAAAGCTGTCCAAGAGGCTCAAGTTTTAGACGATAAACGAGCGGAATCCTATGCCCTCGGTACCCTGGGTAAGCTCTATGAAGAAACTCAGCAATGGTATCAAGCTCAAGAATTTACCGAAAAAGCCCTCACCATAGCTCAAGGGATTCAATCCGATGACATTGCCTATCAATGGCAATGGCAGTTAGGACGAATTTATAAAGCTCTGGGAAAAACTGAAGAAGCAATCACCGCTTACCAAGCCACTGTCAAAACCCTAGATTCTCTCCGCCAAGATTTACTGGCTCTTAGTTCAGATGTGCAGTTTTCCTTTCGAGAAAATGTTGAGCAAGTCTATCGAGAATTAGTCGATTTACTCTTGAAAGACGAACAAAGCGCTGAACCGATCGCAAATAAACGGATTTCAGATAACCGGATTGCAGATAACCCGATTTCAGATAACAAGCTCAAGCAAGCTACCGAAGCAATTGACTCTCTGCAGCTAGCCCAAATTGAGAATTTTCTGGGGTGTAACCTTTCTGACATTGTGGAATTGGCCGAGCAAGAAATCGATCCGAGTGCAGCATTAGTCTATCCGATTATTCTCGATGACCGGTTAGCGGTGATCGTGAAATTACCAAAATCAGGAGAATTTATTCACTACACCACTGCTTTACCTAAAGCTAAACTTGAGCAAACCTTAGAAAGTCTCCGTATACAGCTAGAAAAACGTTTTATTTCTAAAAACAGTCTAGCCTTATCCCAACAGGTTTATGACTGGTTAATTCGACCGGCGGAAGGGTTGCTCGAAGCCAATCAAGTGAAAACCTTAGTATTTGTTCTTGATGTTGGCTTTCGCAATGTTCCCATGGCTACCCTTCATGATGGTGAACAGTATATAGTAGAAAAAGGCTATGCGATCGCACTCATTCCTGGTTTGAGTCTACTAGAGCCCAAACCCTTAGCTCAAGTAGAGTTAAATGCCTTAGCTTTTGGACTCTCAGAGATCCGGGAGGATTTGCCTGATCATCAAGGTTTCGCTAACCTACCCAATGTTAAAACAGAATTAGGGGAAATTAAATCCCAAATTCCGAGTCAGCAATTGCTCAATCAAGACTTTACCAGTCAGAAATGGCAAGAGTTAATCAGTTCAGTGCCATTTCCTGTGGTGCATTTAGCCACTCATGGTCAGTTTAGTTCAGTACCAGAAGAGACCTTTCTGCTGGCGTGGGATAAACGAATCAATATCAAGGATTTAAGCAATGTCATCCAGAACAGAAGTAACAATAGTTTAGAAGCAATTGAATTACTAGTGCTGAGTGCTTGTAAAACTGCCGATGGCGATAGTCGTGCTAGCTTAGGCTTGGCCGGGGTAGCGATTCAGTCAGGAGCCAGGAGTACTCTGGCTTCCCTATGGTTCATTAATGATGAATCTACCGCTAAACTGATGACATTTTTTTACGAAGAATTAGCTGCTTCTGGCGCAACGGTTACTAAAGCTGAAGCCTTGCGCCGTGCTCAAGTTAATCTTTTAAAAAGACCTGGTTATCAAGCTCCATTTTACTGGGGAGCCTATGTTTTAGTGGGAAATTGGCTGTAATCGGGAATCGGGAATCGGGAATCGGGAATCGGGAATCGGGAATCGGGAATCGGGGTCAGCTATCAGCTATCAGCTATCAGCTATCAGCTATCAGCTATCAGCTATCAGCTATCAGCTTTGTGGCACAGGCTTCGACCCTGTGACCTAACTCAAATTAAACGAATGCTGAGTAATGCACCACCCACGGGCTCGCTGATCGTGTTTTTCTCAATTCTTGTCCACTGTTCAAAGCTCCAAAGTTGCCTGTTGATGATAGCTTCCTCAGAACTACCACAAAGTAATCGGGAATCGGGAATCGGGAATTGGGGGAGGTGTGGGGAGATGGGGAGATGGGGAGGCTTGTCCTAACTTTAATGCGTAGTGCTATATAGGGATCGGTGTAGGAATTGTGATAATTGTTGATCCCGACTCCCGACTCCCGACTCCCGACTCCCTACTCCCTACTCCCTACTCCCGACTCCCTACTCCCTACTCCCTACTCCCTACTCCCTACTCCCTGTGCTGTACAACAATCAACTAGAGGTTTGAATGCGATCGCACGCAAACCCACCGAACCTAGGAAATCCTGCCAATCCCGTTCTAACCTAGAATCCTCTGGTTTCTGTTGCCGTAGTTCAGCTAAGGCTGTCATCCCATCATGCCAAATACCGTGACTGGCATAAATAGCAATACGCTCCCGTAGGGAAGTAGCAGCCTTTAGCTTACGACTTAGGGTAGAGTCTGGTGTGATGTGTTTGACTAATCCTTCCACCGTGGGATTCCCAGAGGGGTTTTGGGGATTAACTACAACAGAGAGCTGCCATCGATAGACCTGTTCAGTTTCTAGGGGTTCGGTCAACGGAACACTGACAATCCCAGGAGTTCCAGATAACGGAATAGATTCGACTAGTAGAGCCTGTTGGTTGTGATCGAGCAGTACAAACTCCGCCGTTAGTTCAGGAGTAGACTGTTCAGGAACATAAAACCAAAAGGTAGGAGACTCAGCTAAGGTCAGTGCTAATAAAGAGTTGGAATCATTGTTGGCATCATTACTACAGTTTCCCGTTGTCTCGACAATCTCGCTACTACCAGGGACTATAGCAATCAGCTGATCCGAACACAGACCACGGTCTGCTCCTGATGTCCGTTTCGGTGGTCTGCCCACATCCTCAAAGCTTTCATTTTGTGTCGCATTTGGTGTAGTGACGTCTGGTGGGAGGAAATATAAACCTCCTCCAGCTGTTGTGATCTGATCAGTTCTGCCATCACCCTCAAAGTCTACATCTGGTTGAGCTGATGGGGTATCGGATTCGGATAAACTATCCCTAACAGAGTTGCTGTTTAGAGCAACAGACTGCGAACGCGCTCGTAGAGGGTAAATGGTGAAATTAACTAGTACCCAGGCAAGGGCCAAGATCAAGGAAGGTTTGTACAACGCTAGCTTTATTTTATACATACTGAGAGGTTTGACAAACGTTAATTTTTTTAAAGTATTCCATAATCTTTATCAGTCCTTGCCAAGGGATTTTACGCAAGCCTTTACATTTCTTATCAATTTTGGTCTGGGTGTTTTTTCGTTGACGCTTTCAGGTTGGTAGCTATGATAAAAATGAGGTAATTAACCTTGATGGCTGATTTATTTGCCAAAAACAGTATTACATGTCAATCCGGACTAATTGCTCTAGTTGAAGTAAAATTCACTAAATCTTAAACAAATAACGTTTTTATCAAAAAGACTTGGATCAGAAATCTAGTGCGGTTTTTATTCTAATGAGGTACACAAGATTTTTACCCTCTTAGCTCTTAGCTCTTAGCTCTTAGCTCTTACGTATTATGACTTCACTGCTCCCTGCTCCCTCAAAACATGTACCTCACCTAATTGAAAACCGCTATAGCCTTTACATTTGAGATGTAAACATAATCGCGATTAGTAAAGGCTAGATGCCAACAGCAATAAGCAAGAGCTAATCAAGTATCTAGGGATTTTTGGTAATATAAAAAACTGTCATCCTTGTTTACATTTGATTTAAAAATGCTATAAACTACGATGGCTCCACTGGTTGCCACTAACGCCAAGGCTGATGGTATAAAGGGTATCCATCCCCCTTTGAGTAAGAGACCATAACAGACTCCAGATAAGAGGCTGATACCAACAAAAACAGCAACTCCCAAGTAGGATGGGGAATGTAAACGCCAAACTAATAGGCCTCCCACCACAGACCAACTACCAATCCAAAGCACTTCCCCCCACTGTGGCAACCACCAGAGCAAGGGTCGCTTATCCAAAACAGCACTAATAATCTGACTACTCATCTGAGCTTGAACCATAACCCCAGGTATTTTGTCAGACCATGGCCCTTTAGTATAGGGAGTCCGGTGTAAATCCTTTGAATCTTGACCCACCCCAATCAAGACAATATTATCCTTGACTAAATCCGGCAGTTGGGAGTCCAGTTTACCCTTGAGTAAGTCTTGAAGATGAACGTATTTGGGATTCTTGGCACGATAATTAAGGAGTATCTGATATCCCATTGCATGTTTTGGCTTTAACTGATACCCACCAGCATTGTGTGCGAATTTCCGAAACACCACATCACCGATTTCTACATCCCCTGCTGAATTTCTCTTCATCGGCGGGATTCCCTTTTGGGTTAGGTAATTCAGAGCGACTTGTAAACTCAGAGAGTAAGTAGTATTACAAGTATCCCAAGAGTTAATCCCTAAGCTCATCCCTAGAAGTTGGCGGCGGATAATATCATCTGGGTCACGAGGCAAATCACTAAAGCCAATCTGTTGTGATGCCATACCGGGTGGTGAAGCGATACCAGGCTGATCATTACTTTCCATTTGGCACACCGCAATGAAACGGGGATTTTGTTTCAATTGAGTAGCTAAGTTGGGTTCAAACTCGAAATCATGATAAATATCTAAGCCAATCACTCGCGGTTGATAACGGTTGAGTTTCCGCAACAGTTGTGCCAGGGCCGTATCGGATAATGACCCTTTCCTAGACCAACCCATCTTGTCCTGATACTGAATATCTGGTTCATCCACCGCAATTACTAAAACCCGCTCATCCCGCTTTTCAGGTGGTTGCAGAGCCATGAGATGGTCGAAAGCATGTAATTCTGATCCTTGTAACAGCCCAAGCGATCGCATTGTGATCACTGTGATAGTGACAATCAAACTTACCAGTAAAACCCTTGAGAGTTTGGGTTTATCCTTGAGATAGGATCCCTGAGTCAAGTCGTCCCAAGTTGTTGGTTCCAGAGCAGGATTCTGGAATATCACTGGTAACCAACTGGCACAGGGATAGTTATCTTCTACCTCCTCCTGCAATCTTTTCCGGGTTTCCCACACTGAATCCGATATGGATTTTTTCTTTGTGGCAAATGCGTTGAGAAAATACCTCAAAAACTTCTGAGCTACCTCATCTGGCACCCGTTCCCGCATTACCAGGGTTGTCGAGATTGGTAAACTAACCAATTCTGATGCTAATCCTAACCCATCACAGGAATTAAAAATAGCCAACTTTAAACCATTCTTAATCCCATTGATTAGACCATACTTTAACTCCTCAATGGTAATGCTTTCATCCTGATTGATGTAAAACCGTCCTTGGCAATTATTATTATGGGTAAAACTATGACCAGCAAAAAACAATATATCCCACTTTTTATCCCATAATTCCTGGCTTAATTTTTTTTTTGGGGGACTGATTAAGGGGACAATTTCTGCATTCGGTAATTCCTCCTGGAGTAATGCTAAATCATGCTGGATATTAATCCCGGTGTCATCTCCTAGAATTGCCAATATTCTTACTATATTTCTATATTGGTCGATTGGTTTTGAGGATACTGGAAATTCTGAAGGACTGAAATTCACCTCAATATCACAATCGGACAAGACATCCCAGAGATGCCAAGGCAGTTGCCAAAGTTTGATATTATTAGTTTGAATAATAAACCGAATCTTGCCATGGTTCGATAAAGCTTTTAACACTTGATCCCGGAAGCGTTGAAACTTTCTATCGGTTGAATTTAGCCAATTATTGATCGCCTCTTGTAAATCCTGAGCTGAGTTAATAACTGAATAGTTGGTTATCTGTTCTGGGGGAGCTATCAGTTTCCGATGCACTTTGATTCTCCCTTGAGCACGATAGCTTAAGAGCCAACTGTCACACAATTGGTTAATCTGAGGTGCTGGTGGTAACCAACCATCAATTTCTCTAGCCATTAAATTATTTTCATTGGGATCAATCCCAATTTTTAGGATAACTAGAAACCCCTGTTTAAAGTCACCATCGACTATTTTTAATGTTACTAAACTCGTCGTCATTTTTCAGTCAGTATTATTTAATTTATTTTTAGTATTTTTTAATTTTATTATGAAAAACGGGTAATTTATAATTATATATTATGCCTTCTGGCTTCTGGCTTCTGCTTTCTGGCTTCTGCTTTCTGGCTTCTGGCTTCTGCTTTCTGGCTTCTGGCTTCTGGCTTCTGGCTTCTGGCTTCTGGCTTCTGGCTTCTGGCTTCTGGCTTCTACATTCTGACATACAACCTTTAACCCAAGATAGGTTACAGGAAAAACTCTTTGGAAAAGCTGGCATCTCCCAGTACCAGTTTTACTATAAACCTATCCCCCCTTTCGCCATTAAACTCTAGTTGGATCCAATTATCAGCACTTCTCGACTGAGCCGACAAGAAAATTTGTCCCTGCTGATCAAGTACTAGCAATTCGAGATTAGGTTTTAGATATTTACTCTTAGTAGGATACACCCGTAAGTGAACATTAATTCCCCCATCTGCTTCAGGTATGAAAGTAACCATAAATGCTACTTTGCTCCCATTCAGTTGCATTTCTAAATCAATTATCTTAACTCGCCTAATCCCAGCTTGGGGATGATTTGGGTCAAGTTTTCCCAAACTGACAGCGGCTTGGCGACGTAAGTCATGATCGTCAGTAGTATTGATCATCTCAGCAAGCAATGCGATCGCCTCTAAGTTACTATGACCAATTTCACCCAATAATTCTATAGCGGGTAAGTTAGTTTGTTTACTGCTATTGGTTTTTAATAGTTTAATAATTGCGGTTACAGCTTCAGGGATATTTTCGGTAAAGGGGGAAGATGCTGAAGAATTACCGTTCAAACTATCTTTCAAACGAGTCGGTTGAGACCGGTAAGCTAAGGTTAGATTAGGGTTACCATTACCTGATCGAATTTCCTCAACAGTTTGCCAACCAGCCTCCAGGAAATTATCCAGCCATGAGAGTAAGTTTATAGATGGCTTACGAGAGTAAACTAGGGAACGTTGTTTATATAATTCCTTGCGCCATTTAGAATTTGATACCAGTGCCTGCCACTTAGCAAAAGGAATATCTAGCCTCGGAGAATAAGGAGTTTCCTGGCTCAATTGCTTGATTAACGTTGTTGCTTCATCAGAGGAGAATCTTGGCATTGGCTTTACTAGCAGTTTGGGACTAGGAGCAAGTTCTTCCGTTACCCACATCACATTCAAATCTTCAATTAAATCTACCGCATCCACAGCGTAGGTTTCATCGATGATGTCATAGTTACCATGATCACGTAACTGTTGATAAGTTGTGTATCCCCACACCTGTAACCAGCATTCTTCTAAATTCAGTTGCATCGCCACATAATAATGACTAGCCCACTCAGGAATATCAACCCACTCTCGCGGTACTCGCAACGCTGTAAAATTGATTTCTTCACTAGGAATTAATACCAGTCGCATCTGGTTTAGCTCAACAGCTGTACCATTCACTACGTCCCAGAAACTTGGTAAATCCCCCAACTCTGGCCATACTAATGGTTTGTTTAGTGGTGTATCACGACGATCTGGGCGCAAAGGCGATTGTTCTGCCGGAAGGCTATGATGGCCCGGCGCTGGCGGCGGCGCACACGCAGGGACTGGCCGTGATCCGTCTGCATCCGAAACGTGCGGCGGGAGA
>NZ_JAAHFV010000111.1:0-17583 GCF_010672755.1 Moorena sp. SIO1F2 | reverse complement strand
ACACCAAACTCTGTCCCGGCAAATAGGGAGGCTAAGGTTTGGTCAAACCCCTGCATCAAGGAACCAATAGCTTAGAAGGAATTGACTTGAATAGACTAGATCGGGTACGCTTACAAACAGCGGTGGAAGCCGAATTATCCCGTTTGCTTAAGGTGAAGGGACTACCTCGAAATTGGCAAGATACTACCAATATTCCTACTGTACCAGTGAATTTAAACTTAACTAAAACCCACAATTCCACAGACATGGGTAAGGAAATTGCTCAGGCTATTTATAGAGGTATGGCGGAATGAAACATCTACGAGTAAGTCGAAGTTAGGTGCGCTCTTACCATTAAGAATTAAATTACCCACGGGTCGCACCTCTTGATGCAGCGCATTGCTATTCCCTATTCCCTATTCCCTATTCCCTATTCCCTATTCCCTGTTCCCTATTCCCTGTTCCCTCTTCTCTCTTCCCTGCTCCCTGCTCCCTGCTCCCTGCTCCCTTGCTATATTCACTTTAACCATTGACAATTAAGAATTAACAATTAACAATTGATGAGTTAGCTCAAGAATAAGTATTCAAACAGACTTGATATCAGCAGTTTATTAACCAAAAAGATTTCATGGCTACATCTCCCCTTTCCCCTCGTTTGTTGAGAGGGGCAATAGTCGCTCTAGACCCTGCTAATCCCCTAGCTAGTGTGATTCTTTTCCAGTACAATCCCGAGACCATGACGCGATCGCTTACGCCCCGGACAGCAGGAGCGGATTTGTCTGCACAGGGTAAATCTGACCTAGACCCGACTGAAGCGAAACGAATCAGTGGTCCTCCGAAAGAGAGCATTAGTCTAAAAATGGCCATCGATGCCACTGACCGGTTAGAGCAGGCGGATACCATGGCGGTTACCTTGGGCATTCATCCCCAAATCGCAACTCTGGAAATGCTAATGTATCCCAAAACCTTGTCAGTCTTGACCAATAGCGCTATGTCGAAAGCGGGAACTATGGAAATTGTGGCGATGGAAGCTCCTCTAACTCTATTTATCTGGGGGGGTAATCGGATTCTACCGGTTCGGGTAGATCGTATGGATATTGAAGAACTGGCTTACGATGTTAATCTTAACCCGATTCGGGCTGATGTTGACCTTACTCTAGAAGTCCTCAGCTACAAGGATCTGAAGCTGGCTAGCCTCGGTGGTGCTCTGTTTATGGCTCACCAAGTTAGCAAAGAACTGATGGCAACCATGGAAAGTCTTAAGAATGTCAGCAGTATTGCTAAGGGAGTGGCAGGAAGTATTCCATTGCTTTGAGACTATCAAAATTCATCGACTGTGGGAGATGTGGGGAGATCAGGAGTCAGATTTTTTATTAATTTAGTAGAGTTTAAAATACTTCATAGTTTGTTGACACTCCGGCAAGTTAGGAGTAACCTACTAAAGGGAAAACCAATCCACCTCTAGTTAACAGTGGCTCCCAGGTCAGCTGATACTTTTGCCGTGTAGAATGGGAAAGCAACCAGTCAATGGGAGCCAAGTCACTGAATCACTTAGTAGGATTAGTTTTTACCGAATACCGGTTAAATCAGTCTCGATTAATAGACTGATAAACAAACCTAAGTACTGTCGAATACAACTGACAATTACGGAAAAGGAAAGACAAATGAAACGTATTATGCAAGCCATGTTGGCAATAGTGTTTGCCCTGGTCGCGGTCTTGAGTTTACAAGTTGGTCATGCTTATGCTCAAGATGTCTCCCCTCAAGAGGTAGAGGTTGTTTATGAATACGGTTGGTTTACCGTAAAAGCTGAAGACTCTAAGGAAATAAATGTTATTCAAGATCGCCCACTTGATTTCGATCTCGTAGACAAAGGTGATGAGGGATCAACCGTTTTTGTTTTTCATGGCTGCGGTGCTTATAAATTAGAACCTAGAGATTATATCTATCCAACCTGTGAGCATCCATCTTCAAAGGTCATTTTTGCCAACGGTGGCCCTGATGATGTAGACATTAAGATTTTCCCACAGCAATAGAGAATCGGAATGGGAGCAGGTCACTTATGCAGAGCATTTTTAGTAAAGCTATAGCCCCCTCATTGGTTTTAGCTTGCTCTGATAGTATAGAGTTTATATGTTGTTCTGCAACTTTGACCTGCTCCCGGCAATTTATGCTGCCTGTTTTTTCCATTCAGCAATTACTTCGTCGATGTCTATCTCATCTCCAAATTTATCCTTTAATTCTCCAATTAGCTTACCCATATCTTGTTGCCAATCACCATCTATTGAGTAATTGGCATCCATAAAGTCTGCCCAAGCGTCGGTGACGGCTAGGCTCTTCACTATCTTGCAGAAATCTCCCTCTGGAGGCATCGCACCCAAAATTCCAACCAATAAAGCCACAAATTCTTCAGTTTTTATCTTCATTTCCGCTTTCCTAAGGGACATTACGCATTTAATTAAACACCACGACCTTGATTATTGTCAAATAATCTTGTTATCGCCTCAAGGGCTTGAGTATTCTTAAGGTTTACTTTATAAATCAGCTCTAAACTACTTGACAAAACGACTGGGTTATGTAAAAAACTGTATTTTTTTCAATCCATAGAGAAATGTTAAGCTATTATGCATTTAAATTGGAAGTTTTGAAGCTATGTTCCAAGCCACTAGCCGTTACTACAATCTAGAAACAGCCACCTTCACCAGCTCAGATAATCGAGTAATTTCCTACAAGCGTCGGCGCTTTCTACCTCAGGGGGAAACCTTGTCCTTACTTGTAGAAGTCACGGTTACAGAAGGCGATCGCTTAGATCTGATTACTGACAGCAATCTCGGTGATCCAGAACAGTTTTGGCAAGTGTGCGATGCCAACAATACCATGAATCCCTTTGACCTCACCGCAGAACCAGGCAAAGTCTTAAGAGTTCCCCAGCCGCAGTTGTAGAAAATACCGACAGAGAGGGAAGTGTGGGAAGTGTGGGAAGATGGGGAGATGGGGAGATAGGGAGATGGGGAGATGGGGAGATGGGGAGATGGGGAGATGGGGAGATGGGGAGATGTCCCTGTTCCCTGTTCCCTACTCCCTACTCCCTACTCCCTATTCCCTATTCCCTATTCCCGACTCCCGACTCCCGACTCCCGACTCCCGACTCCCGACTCCCGACTCCCGACTCCCGACTCCCGACTCCCTATTCCCTGTTCCCTATTCCCGACTCCCGACTCCCGACTCCCTACTCCCTACTCCCTAAAACCAAAGACGAAAGTACCTCACCCAATGTACAATGGTAAAATTAGGCATTCAACTCACGGTACTAATTGGTTCAACAGTGCCGAAGCCAGCGTCTTCGGTGCTAATCGAATCCCTAGCTAACGTTGAAGTTACCCATTCTGCCCAAGAGCGTTCTGGCTTTCAACTGCGCTTTCGAGCTGGTCGCAGTGCGAGTTTGGTAGAGCGGGATTATCCTGTGCTAAAGAGTGGAGAGCTCAAACCCTTCAACCGAGTAATTCTGGTGGTCATCTTCAACGGTAAGCCTCAGGTGTTGATGGATGGCGTGATTACTCACCAGCAGCTCTTGCCCAGTAATAATCCTGGGGAATCTAGCATCGTGGTGACTGGGGAAGATGTCAGCGTGATGATGGACTTAGAAGAAAAGATTGTTGAGCACCCAGCCCAGAACGAAACGATAATTGCTAATAAAATTATCGCTAGCTATGCCAAATATGGTCTTATCCCCCAAGTCATTCCGCCACTGACCGACAAACCTCCCTTACCGACGGAGCGCATCCCTGTTCAGCATGGCACTGACTTGGACTACCTTCTGAAAATGGCACGGCGTCATGGCTATGTCTTCTACATTACTCCAGGACCGGCACCTGGAACTAACACGGCCTATTGGGGACCGCCGAAACGCTTGGGATTACCCCAGTCTGCCCTTTCCGTGAATATGGGCTCGAATACTAATGTGGAATCAATCAGTTTCGAGTACAATGCCCTTGCCGCTACTACCGTGTCTGGACAAGTGCAAGACCGGGATACCAACAAAGTCAAATCCCTAGATATTTCCTCTAGTAAGCTTTTCCCCCTAGCTCAAAGCTCAGCATTGAAACAGTCTCAAGTTCGGACAGTGGTTCCCAAATCCATCGAGGGGTTAAGTGAATCTCAAGCTAAGGCGTTTGCTCAAGGGATAACCGATACATCCTTAGATGACGTAGTGGTAGCGGAAGGAACCTTGAATGCTGTAGAGTACAACGGTATCCTGAAAGCTGGTGCTCTTGTGGGTGTGCGAGGGGTAGGCAACCAGTATGATGGGTTTTATTATGTTAAAAGTGTGACTCATCAGCTCCACACGGGACAATATAAGCAGCAATTCGTCCTCACCCGTGAAGGATTGGGTTCGACAACGTTAGCAGTAAGACCATGAAAGAATTTTTTGGCAAGTATCGTGGCACAGTGACTGGGAATAAAGACCTGATGTACCTTGGTCGGATACAGGTGAGTGTACCAGCAGTATTAGGGGACGGTCGCCAAAGCTGGGCAATGCCCTGTGTTCCCTATGCTGGAGCTGATGTCGGCTTTTTTGCGATTCCGCCAGTGGGAGCAAATGTCTGGGTGGAATTTGAAGGAGGCGATCCCGATTACCCGATTTGGACTGGTTGCTTCTGGGGCAAAGGTGAGCTACCGGCAAATGCGAAAGTGCTTGACCCAGAGAAAGTGCAAGTCTTTAAAACTGATGGAATTACCTTCACTCTCAGTAATTTTGGGACTACCAAAGGGTTGACCATTGAAGTGGCTAAACCAGTGGTATCTAATCCGCTGACTTTAGTGTTTGATGATAACGGAATTGAAATTAATAACAATAGCAAAACCATCGCGAAGTTAACAGCAGAAACCATTGAGTTAAGCAATGATGCGTCTACGGTTACCCTGGCTGTTGATAATATTCAAATCAAAGAAGATGCGGTGGAAATTAAGCTAACTAAAGACAGTATTGATTTAAAAAATAGCTCCTCTACTGGTAAGTTAGCCAAAGATAGTATTCAATTAAGTAAAAGTCCAGCAGTGATCAAACTATCCTCATCAGGGGTAGAGATTAATAACTCTCCAGCAGCGGCCAAACTATCCTCATCAGGAATCGAACTTAGTAACTCTCCAGCAACAGTAAAGCTAGCTCCTTCGGGAATTGAACTGAGTAATGGTGCTGCTAATGTTAAACTTTCACCTGCTAGCGTGAATATTAATAATGGCGCGTTGGAGGTGATTTAATGCCTGGTTTTGTGTTATCTCTTGCTAACAAAATCTTGTGTGCTCATGGCGGACAAGTCCAACCGATGGTTCCCAATCCCCGGGTCAAAATAATGGGTCAACCAGTGCTTACCCAAGCTCCCACCTATGTGGTGGCTGGTTGTGCTAATCCTCCTCCACCGGCCAATGTTGGTCCTTGCTTGATCGCATCCTGGATTACTGGTTCAGTGCGAGTCAAGGTGATGGGAATGCCAGTGCTGTTGCAAGATTCTCAGGCAACTTGTGTACCTACGGGTACTCCAGTTACTGTGATACCGATGCCAGGTCGGGTCAAGGGAATGTGATTTGTGTTGGTTTGGTTGTTCGCGAAGCGTGGCCAATAGGCCAAAGTTGTTTGGTTGAAGGTTGTGTGGTTGAAGGTTGTGTGGTTGAAGGTTGTTTGGTTGAAGGTTGTTTGGTTGACGGTAAACCCTACCTCAATCAATCCTCTTGCTATTAGGCACTAATCGATTGGCTTTTGGGCCACGCTACGCGAATGGTCACGCTTCGCGATGAAGCGAACGCGCCCCGCGTGGCCAAAGGCCTCAGCTTCCGCTAAAAGCGATCGCATCGAATTTATTATCGCAGTCATCAATAACTATACCGATACTGTCCTACAGCAGTTAACTAATAAGAGCCAATTGGAATGGCGTAAGCATCGAACTAATCCCAGTAATAAATAACTATTCCGATACTGTCCTATAAAAATTGACTACTAATAGAAGAGTGCAATTGGCTACCCATCGCACTAATCGAAGTCATCAACAACTATTTCGATACTGTCTTAGAGCAGTTGACTACTAATAGAATAGTCTTGCCATTGACCTTGGCCTTTGGGCCACGCTACGGGAACGCATCCTGAAGGGGCGACAATTCGCCTGCAAGCTTTGTGTGGTAAGGGTTCTAGTTGGTAATATCATGTCCGGAAATTTAGTGATAAGCAACCATCTCCGATTAAACCTTACTCACCCATATACAAACGCTATAGCATTGCCTATTTCTCTAATAATTTTGCATAATAGGGAGCCAAGAAACCTCGATACTTCTCCAAAATCTGATCGGATAAAAATTTACCACCATTAATAGAGCCTCTACAGATATTGCTTTGACAATTACAATTAGGCACAGCAATTGAAATCCATTCAGACATACAATAATCAAAAGTCACTTCTTCTCCTTGGATAATCTCTTTCATTGCCACTAGACTGTATCCATTGAACTCATTCAATTTAATTCCACAATTAGGATCACAGGAATGATTTACAAGCTCAAAAGGCTCATCCATTCTCACATGAGTATTTATGTCCATTTGCAAAGTCTGCCAAGTCCTTTCTGGCGACTTTGCAACTGGCTTACCTACTAAAACAATTTCCCCTACATCGAATTTTTTATCTGCGAAAACCCCTTTTCCTTTATTGTGAGTCTTTACAACACTTACATGGGAGAAATAATTGATCATATTAATCAATTTTATGGTAAACTATCATCACCAATACTTTATCACAGTTCATGTCCGGACTATTGCCCATAATTGCAATTCTGTAAAAGCCATCGTTTCCTGAGGGGGTGAAAATTCGCCTGCAAGCGTGTAGTAAGGGTTTCAGTTGGGTTACCTTTGAGAAGATGTCCCCAGGGATGGCCATCCCAATTAAACTTGACCAACGAAAAAATTAGGTTTCAAGACTTTGCGTACGCAAATAGAGGCGTTAATTAACCTGTCAATTAACCCAATCTTTTTTGGAATAGCATGGCTCAAAAGCTTACCCCAACCCGTTTTTAGCCTGCTTGTTACCCCCTCACCATCATATCATACTCAGGACTTACGCAAGCACGCTATATATAGCGTGCTTGCGTAAGTCCTGAGGGAGTAGGGAGTAGGGAGTAGGGAATCGGGAGTAGGGAATATGGCATCAAAAATTATCACAATTGATTTAGGTACCCTGTAGAACACAATTCAAGCCCCCAATAGCAGCAAAGTAGTCGAGAAAGGATTAAGTTTGTGAATGTATCCGCTTCAATAGTTTTCCAGAAAACTCCCAAAATCCTTGATTTTCCCTAGAGAGCCCTGGAGCAGTAACAAAACCCAACCAAACCATTGCCAGAGTTGGGTTTCACTAGTTATAACCCAACTCAACCCAACCTGGGAAGCCAGATCAACTCACGTAGGGAGCAGGCTATAGTGAATGAGTTGTGGTCAGAGCTATCTATGTAGCAATGGAGATAGGCTATCCTTTCCAAATCGATGGGCGGAGGCGGACAGCAGAGGCTACCTCTGAAGAACACATCCCTCAGCTGATGGAACAATTACTGTTTACGTCCCCAGGAGAACGGGTCAACCGTCCTACCTTGGGCTGCAGTCTGATGCAGCTGGTCTTTGCTCCGAATAGTGAGGAACTGAGTACTGCGGTTCAGTTTCTGGTTCAAGGGTCGTTGCAGCAGTGGTTAGGGGAGTTAATTCAAGTCGAGAGGGTGCAAGTGGAAAGTGAAGATACTAAATTGCGAGTCACAGTCCAGTATGTGATTCGGCGTAATCAACAGCGTCAGGTAACTGAGTTTGAGCGAGGTTTGTGATGATGACAGACTTGGTAACAGCTGAACACATGTTCCGACACCAACGCCGGATTGCTCTTAGTCGTCAAACTAAACAGATCGGGCTGGATTACATTCAGGTGGAATCACAACAGACACCGAATGAACCGAATAAGTGGGCGCTAAAGCTTCATTTTGTACCAGCTTCCACACAAGCAACCCAGGACGTGCTCTCAAACCTGACCTCTAGAAATATTCGCATCACTAGAGGTACGGCGGTTACAACTACTGATGTTAGGCTCCTGGAAATCCAACCACCTAGTGGGAATGTGCTGACGCTGTTGGTGGAATACAAAGCTCCTACTAAGTCCCAGGTTAGTGATTTATCTACCTATACGCTACAACTGGTTAATATTAGCAACCTCGATCCGTTTTTTGAGCGGGTCAATTTTTCCTTCAAACGTCCAGACCAAGTTACCTTTGACCCCCAGCCAGTATCCTCAAGTGAGATAGAAACCCTGTCGGTACCGGAGATAGATTACTTAGCTAAAGACTATAGCAGCTTTCGGCAATTAATGCTCAACCGCTTGTCGGAAGTGATGCCTCAATGGCTAGAGCGAAATCCTGCGGATTTAGGGATTGCGCTGGTGGAAGTATTGGCCTACTCTGCTGACTACCTCAGTTACTATCAGGATGCTGTAGCTACTGAAGCCTACCTTGGTACAGCTCGCCGCCGCACGTCTGTACGCCGCCACGGCAGGCTGGTAGATTACGTGTTGCACGAGGGCTGCAATGCTAGAGTCTGGGTGCAGGTAGCAGTAAATGTTAATGAGGGGCTGCTAGAAAACGGAACTCTTGGAGACATTGGAACTCTTCTAGAACAAGGAACTCTTCTACTAACCCATGTTTCTGGTCAAGGGTCGGTAATTGATCCTGATTCCTCTGCTAAGAGTGAGGTCTTGGCTCAAGGGGCAAAAACCTTTCAAACCCTACATTCCCAGGAACTGTTTGCTGCCCACAATGAGATTAAATTTTATACCTGGGGAGCAAGGGAATGGTTTCTGTCGAAGCAAGAGACCAAAGCAACATTAATTGGACATCTGACCTTGAAACCAGGGGATGTGTTGATCTTTGAAGAGGTAAGAGACCCAAACACTGGTTTAAGGGCTGGGGCTAACCCCCAAAACCGTCATCCAGTACGGTTAACTAAGGTAACTCCCACAGAAGACCCCCTTGGTGGTCAATTTCATCATCCCCCAACTGATCAGCCAGTAGATATTACTGAGATTGAATGGCACCCCCAGGATGCTCTGCCTTACCAACTATGGCTAGCAACTCTGAGTAGCACTGGCCCAATCACAGATATCACGGTGGCTCGGGGGAATATTGTTTTGGCTGACCATGGCGAGCCTTATCCTAAAGAGGGGACAGAGATACTGCCCACTATCCCAACCATTGGTCGTTATCGTCCCAAGTTGTCTCGCACTGGTCTCACCCACAGTGTGCCTTACAACCACCAGCAAGCCATTATCGAAGCGGTGGCAACAACGGTTGTTCAAGACCCCCGTTCGGCAGTGCCTCAGATCAGTTTACAATCGGATACTGGTGAAACCTGGTTGGTGCAGCGTGACCTATTGAATAGTGACCGATTTGCGGCGGATTTTGTGGTGGAAATGGAGAGTGATGGCACTGCTTATCTGCGCTTTGGTGATAGTGTTCAAGGCAAGCAACCTAGTCCAGATTCCCAGCTGATGACCAGCTACCGGATTGGTAATGGTTTGGTGGGTAATGTGGGACTTGATGCGATCGCTCATCTGGAACCAGTCACTAGTGATGCCTATGCGGAATTGGTCAAACAGGTGACTGGAGTAAGGAATCCTATCGCAGCTCAAGGGGGAATTGACCCGGAACCGATTGAGCAAGCACGGTTATACGCTCCCCAAGCCTTCCGAACCCCTGAACGCTGCGTGACCGAATCCGACTATGCCACTACCATCCAGCGTCATCCAGAAGTGCAAAAAGCAGCAGCTCAGTTGCGTTGGACAGGGAGTTGGTATAGCGTATTTATTGTTGTGGATCGGTATAGTGGTAGACCGATTGATGCCCAATTTAGGGAAGAGCTACTGGCTTTTATGGCTCCCTATCGCTTAATGGGTCATGATATCGAAATCCAGGCTCCCTATTTTGTTAATCTCGATATTGCTTTGACAGTACATGTCTTGCCTAACTATTTCCAGAGCAGTGTGAAGCGATCGCTTATGGAAACCTTCAGCAACACAGACTTAGCGGTCGGTCAACGGGGTTTCTTCCATCCTGACAATTTTACCTTCGGTCAACCGGTCTATCTTAGCCAAATTGTTAACCAAGCCATGGAAGTGCCTGGGGTTGACTGGGTTGAGCCAACGCGCTTCCGTGAGTGGGGACAACCGGATCGAGGGGAATTGGCAGCAGGTCAAATCTTGATTGAGCCATTAGCTGTTGCTCGTTTGGATAATAACCCCGATACTCCTGAAAATGGCAGAAGTCAGTTTTATTTACAAGGCGGTTTGTAATCGGAGGGAGTAGGGAGTAGGGAGTAGGGAGTAGGGAATTTCCGATCAAAAGTTATCACAATTGATTTAGGATACCTAAAGTAGGAAGTAGGAATTTAAACCTGTTAATTAACGACGGGAAATAAACAGGTTTTACCTTTAAATTTACCCCATAATCTAGCTAGATTATCCTGGAAAAATCAAACTATAGAGCGATTAGCATCCTGTAAATAATGATAAGTAAAAACAAGGATATGCTAACCAAAATTAGGGGTTGTTTAGAGATAGCAATTTGGCGATAATTTGATTAGTAACATTGCACAAAAAAGATACAATCTACTGCTTTATTGGCAATAATCAATAACTCAGTTTGAATCCCAACTGCCCAATTCCCTATTCCCTATTCCCTACTCCCTACTCCCTACTCCCTATTCCCTATTCCCTATTCCCTGTTCCCTATTCCCTTCCGTATAAATATGACATCCCACTACAATTCCCCTGGCCTAACCACATTAGCCTATCGAGTTAGCACCCATGGCACCAGCTTCCAACGGATGCTAGCCGGTCTGCGTACTGAAACAGCTTCCCCAAATGACTCAGACCAAGGTAACCGACCTCTGGCTACTCTCAATACCAGTCACCGAGATGACCCTGCGATCGCATTTCTGGATAGCTTAGCTACTGTTGTTGATGTACTTAGCTTCTACCAAGAACGGATTGCTAATGAAGGGTATCTCAACACAGCCACTGAACGGCTGTCGGTTCTGGAATTAACTCGCACTATCGGCTACGAGCTCAATCCTGGTGTTGCGGCTAGTACTTTCCTAGCTTTCACCGTTGACGATACCCCTGGTACGACTAGTGTTGCTACAGTTCCCAAAGGAACCAAAGTTCAAAGTGTTCCAGGACAAGGGGAACTACCTCAGACCTTTGAAACGATTGAGGAGATTGAAGCCAGAGCACAATGGAATGCCCTGACACCTTATCGACCTTTGGTCAAACAAACCCAGTCAATTAGTGGTAACACTACCGAACTATTCCTAGAAGGCATCAATACCCAACTCCAACCTGGTAATTTACTGATACTGATCGACCCGTCTGCAGCAGCATCCAATCAAAGTCATTTTCTGACCTTACAAACCGTTGAACCCAATACTCAAGACGGTTACACCAAAGTTACTTGCTCCCCAGCACCAGACCAACCCAGCATCGAATCCCCCCAAGTCTTTGCCTTTCGACAGCAAATTAACCTATTTGGTAGCAATGCTCCCGATTGGAAAGAGTTACCAGATGATACCAAGCGTAAGTATAGTGCGATCGCAGGTGGTGTTTTTTACTCTACCGATCGCGGAAACAATTGGAATTCCGTGTCTACAGGTCTATTGAAAAATGCTGATATCCGAGCTTTGGCTACCTGGCAAGATGCGGTTTTTGCTGGCACTCATAAGGGTATTTTTTACTCTACCGATGGTGGTCAGGAATGGATTCCCATTAACCAAGGATTGACCAATACTGATATTCATGCCCTGACGATTAACTCTCAAGGCCATCTGTTTGCTGGAGCCACTGGTGGTAATGTGTTTCGCTCCACTGATGGCGGGGAAAGCTGGGTAACCATTGGGACTGGGTCTCTGACTATTGTTGAACATCACATTCCCGCAACAGCAGAGGGTTCGGAAAGTTGGACTCCTGTGAATACCAGCTTGCCCAATACGGTTGTGCGATCGCTATTTACTTACTCTTCCTATTACTCTTCCTCTTCCGAATCGTCTTTCTCTGAACAAACTATCCTGGCCGGAACTGAAGATGGAGTCTTTCGCTCTAGAGATGGCGGCAAAAGCTGGATACCGGTGAATACCGGTTTGCCAAATACGGATACCAATACTGGCTTAACTAGTACTGTTGTCTATTCCCTAATCACTGCCCTAATCAATAATGTAAATTACCTGTTTGCTGGCACAGACCAGGGCGTGTTTCGCTCCACTAATAATGGGGATAGCTGGGAAGTAGTGAATACAAACTTGCCTACTCTCACAATAACCACAGGGGAAAGAACAACAGAAGTTATTAATACAGTAGTCTATTCCTTGGTTACCTATGAGCGCGATGGCACCACTTACCTATTTGCTGGCACAAACCAAGGGGTGTTTCGCTTCAATAATGATCGGAATAACTGGCAATCCGTTAATACAGGTTTGCCTACTAAAACAGTAGGGGAAATAGAAGTAATCGATACCGTAATCTATTCCCTAGTTGCTGATACTAGTAATAATCCCCACTATCTGTTTGCAGCCACAAACAGGGGTGTATTTCGCTACGAGGAACCCCAAATTCCTGAGAATAACTGGATGCTGATCAATTCGGGCTTCACCAGTAATGATATTCGGTGTATGGTACCCTATCAAAACAACACTATTATAGCTGGCTCCAAATTTACTGGCTTAGTGGCAACAGAATGGCCTGGTTTTACTATTCAAAACAACCATATTGACCTTGATGCTACTTACTCCAATATATTAGTAAGCAGTTGGATAGTGCTGATGCACTCAAGCCGCAAACAACTATACAAAATTAATCAGGTAACTACTGTAGCACGGGATGATTTCCTACAGAGTGGAAAAATCACTCGCCTTGAGTTGGATTCAAATCAGAATCTGGCCGAGTTTGGTTCAGAGCGCTTCCGTGAAACAGTGGTTTTCGCTCAAAGTGAACAGTTAGCGCTGTTTGAGCCAGCAATTCAAGAAAATCTTCCCCTTGAAGGTGATCAAATTGAGTTGGAGCAATTGATAGAAGGGCTAGAGACCGGAAAAACACTTGTTGTCAGTGGTAAGAAGGATCTAAGTCAAATTACTCAAACCACTACGGTCGATGAGGAAACTATTAATGAGGTAGTTGTGATTAAATCTATCTCTAGCTCTATCTCTAGCAACCAACAACGCTCTACTCTCACCCTGACTCAGTCACTCCAAAACCGTTACGACCGCACCACAGTAACCATTAATGCTAATGTTGCTCAGGCTACTCATGGTGAAACAGTGGTGGATGAAGTGCTTGGTAGTGGTGATGGTACCTTAGGAAATCAGAAGTTTGTACTCCAGAAGCCTCCCTTAACCTACATTTCTGCTGCTAGCTCTAGCGGTAGTGAAACCACTTTGGAGGTAAGGGTCAATAATATAGTGTGGGAAGAAGTGCGATCGCTTTATGGTTTAGATGACCGCCGCCAAGCCTACATTGTCCGTATTGATGATAATGGCAACACTAACATTACCTTTGGGGATGGACAAAGCGGTGCTCGTCTACCCACAGGAGATGAAAATATTACCGCCACCTATCGCAGTGGTATCGGCTTGGATGGGGAAGTAGGGGCTGGGAGTCTTACTGTTCTGCAAACCAGACCCTTGGGAATTGTAGATGTTACTAATCCCCTAACCGCCATCGGAGCAGCTTCTCCAGAAACCCGTGACCAAGCTCGGTCTCAAGCTCCTGTCAATATTTTGCCCATGGAGCGCATTGTCTCAGTGCAAGATTTTGAGACATTTACCCGTAGCTTTGCTGGTATTGGTAAAGCCAAGGTAGCTACTTTAGAGATTGGGCAAAACTTACCCTTGATTCACCTTACCATTGCAGACCGTAATGGCAATCAAGTCAGCCCTGATTCTATATTATATACTAATCTGGTCAATGGAATTAATGCTGCTCGTGACCCAGCTCAGCAGCGCCGTCTGGCGGTAGCGTCTAAGGTTGAAATTGATAGTTATGAAGCCCTTTACTTTAATCTTCAAGCAGGGATATGGGTGGATTCTCGTTATCGCAGCGATCTGGTTTTATCTGAGGTTAAAACACTATTAGTGTCTGCTTTTGCCTTTGAACAGCGTACCTTTGGTCAAGGGGTAACAGCGGCAGAAGTAACAGCATTAATTCAGGCCGTTGATGGGGTACAAGCGGTTAATTTAGAAGCACTATATTTAACTGGAACTACTCAGGAGCTGAAGTCATCTTTAGAAGCGCGTTTAGCTATCTGGAATAGTGAGACTAAACAGGCTCTACCGGCTCAATTGTTATTGCTTAATTCTCAGGATGGGGTTAGTTTACATCAAGTTATTTCTTGATTAGCGGTCAGCTGTCAGCCGTCAGCCGTCAGTGGTCAGTGGTCAGCAGTAGCACAGGCTTTGGCTTTTGGCCACGCTGTGCGAACGACGCTGTGAGGTAACCCATAAGCTGATAGCTGATAGCTGATAGCTGATAGCTGATAGCTGATAGCTGATAGCTGATAGCTGATAGCTAATAACTGATAGCTGATAGCTGATAGCTGATAGCTGATAGCTGATAGCTGATAGCTGATAGCTGATAGCTGATAACTTAGATTATAGTTCAAAATCCTCTGGATTTATCCCTTTCGCTTTTAATTGCGACCGCAAGGCTTTCATACGACTTCGTTCAAGCTCTAAAGCTTCCTGGGCTTGTGCTTTTGCCAACCTTTGTTGCTCTAAAGGGCGTTGCTGAATTGAAGTATGAATGTGCGATCGTCTGGTTTTGGTAAAGCCCCCGTTGATCCCTCAAATTACAAAATTTGGGGGGTTAGGGGGGCAAAATCATACCCAGAAATCTGCCTTGCCATAAAAAACACCCTACTGCCTTTATCCGATTAAAAAAAAAAGCCTCTAACTCAAAAAATTCAGAAATAGCTCTCTGAAATCGTCTTAAGAGTGTAGAGACTGAAGACAGAAAGTTAAATGTTGTCCAAAGTCCAATGACAATAAGTATTAAGGAGATCATCAAGCATGCAAAAAACAACGAGTTACAGCGACCTCCCTTTGATTAAAACAACCTGCGATCCTCTAGCGACCACCGTCGAGTACCCCCTGGTTACGCCATCGACAGTCGATGATAACGATAAGGCTTGGAGCCTGATGTATAAGGCGATCATCGATGGGATCGGAGCAGACCCTCAGAATTTCCAGCTCATATACCCCTTCATGACCTGGGACTGGCCGGTCTCCCTGAATGGTTACACCTCTTCAGCGCAGTGGGATTTCATTTCGTCCGTACCGCAATGGAGTGCCACAGGGCAATACGTGTCGTCCGGTACCACCTTTGATGACGCTTACCAGCAGATGCTCAATGTTGTGAGTGCGGAAACCTCCGATCCGAAGCTAAAGGCAGATATCAACACCGCGAGGAACACGCTGAACCTCGCAACCAACAATTACAACACAATATTAAAACAGGCGCAACAAGCCTATGCGATCGAAACTGGCAGTACCAATATCCCCACGTTTACGGAGTGGCAGGGGTCGTCCAGTGGGAAAAGCTGGTCTGCTAATCTAGAGTCGGCATGGACGGAAGTAGAAGCAGTCCAGAAAGTGCTGAATCAGTTCCTCCGTCAGACGGAAACACCTGGGCTTTATAACGCGCAAGAAAGGTATCGTAATGAGGAGTATTACACGAAGTTCCAGGATCCCTCGCTGGACACATTCCCGTCTGTCCCCTCGTATTCGATTTCAATGGACGCGACGACGTGGGTCAATAAGGTGCAGTCAGGCACAGGGGGGAGCAGTGGTACCCTAAGCTTCTCTAACAATGACAGTACTTACGACTATAAGGACACCTGGGCAGGCGGCAGCGCCTCGGTTTCTAAATTTTTCTGGTCAGTGAACGTGGGAGGAAGTTGGCAGCGAATAGATGAGTTCGTGTCGGATAACAAACTTGAGGTAACTGTCGAATTCGAGGCGTGGGATCAGATCACAATCGCTGCAGGTCGCTGGTATAATGGTGCTTTTGTGTCTTCTATAGAAGAAGGTCCCTTCACCCGTGGCTTTTCACCTCGCGGCAATACCGGCAAGGCCGTCTGGGGCAAAAACGGTATCATGTCCTTGCAGAAGGTAGGCATGATAGTCTGTTACAAGCCGAGCTTCGAGATCCAAGTGAGCTCGTCCTCCTTCACAAAATTTCTCGAAAAGTGGAATGTATCGGGGGGAGTGAGGATCGGTCCTTTCCAATTTGGTGGTGGTGGCGGAAGTACGACTTCAGGCTGGAGAGCGAACTCGGCAACAAACACCTTCAGTGGAACCTCGACCTCCGATACAGCGTTGATCATAGGAGTCATTGTGAATCCCATCAACCCTCTAACCAACAGATGAAGTCCAGTAGGGTGCGTTAATCCAATAGATATTGGTAGAAAGTTGGCATTGCTAATTCTGGGTATGATTTTGCCCCCCTAGCCCTCCAAATTTGGGGAGAACAAAACTATCAAAGTCCCCCGCCCCCCTAACCCCCCAATACTGGCAGGGCTGTTTCAAAGTCGGACTCAAATGTAATTGCTTGGGAGGTGGGGAGATAGGGAGATAGGGAGATAGCGGTGCGACCCGTGGCGAATTTAATTCGGCAACGGAAAGCGCACCGTCGGGGAATTTTTATTAATAAAAAGGTATTTTTAACCTGAAAAAAACCCTCTCCCCAGCACCCCACGTCCCTTTCACCTGATTGACTGGACAATTTATTCCTGAGAATGAAACAGCCCTACCCAATACTGGGGGGAAGAGCGCGGATGCTTCGCTGTCTTGATGCAAAGGGCGAGTGGGGGTTTCCCCCAAGACCGCGCTGCATCGCTTTTTTGCAGATGGGAATCAACGGGGGCTTTACCAAAACCAGACGATCACGCATTCATACTTAAATTCAGCAACGCCATAAAGTTAAATGCTGATTGACTGACAAAACTCCTAAAACCCTTGATTTTACGTAAGGAGCGGTTGAGCGGTAGCGAAACCTAACAAAACCATTGCCAGCTTTGGGTTTCACTATGTTCAACCCTACCTACAAAGCCAGATTTTTCAGTCAACCAAAAGTTAAATGTTGTCCAAAGTTCAATAGCAATAGAACGAAAGGATTTTAGAAACCTATTTCAAAGGAGAAATAATATGTCAAATCAAACATTTCGCATTTCTGGTCGTGTAATTAGACGGACAAATCATCAGGGGGTTGCTGGTTTACGTGTCGAAGCATGGGATAAGGATCTCATAATTGATGATCTACTTGGCAGTGAGGTGACCAAATCTGATGGTACTTTCCAACTGTCCTTCAATGAGTCCTACTTCCGAGAAGTATTTTTAGACCGACAACCAGATCTATACTTCAAAATCTACAACCAAGAAGAACTGATTAAAAGCACTGAAGATTCTGTGCAATGGAATGTAAAGGAACAAGATAGTGAAGTTGTTATTGAACTGGAGACAGTACCAGTGGGGGAAGTAGACGTTAGAGTAAA
>NZ_JAAHFV010000110.1:0-17680 GCF_010672755.1 Moorena sp. SIO1F2 | reverse complement strand
GGTTCTAGCAGTGCAGCAACCCCATCCCCCTTGAGCTGATTACCAATTACTAATAGCTTTTTGCCAGTAACATTATAAATGTCATAACGTTCATTGCCTTCAAAAAGGTTATTTCCAGGAGTACTAGCAGTGCCTAAATCTGGCTGAGATTGGCTAATCGCTACCAAGCCATCCCTACTATTGTTGATAATTTGGTTCTCGCGCAGCACAGGACGTGCAGACCCTTCAATCACTACCCCGTCAATGTTGTCACGAATCTGATTATTTACTACCAAGGGTGAACTGTTGCCCCCTATCGCCAAACCATGACCGGTTTGCTCAATAATATTACCCCGGATTTCTCCTGTTGCTTCCCGAGTTACAGAGATACCGTTTCCTTGGTTATTGGCAAAACGGTTATTTTCAATCAGAGGATTTCCTTTACCACTAACAAACACTCCTTCGCGATCGCTATTGATAAAGGTATTGTTACGAATGATGGGATTGGTGGATTCTACCCACACACCACTCCCTCTGGTATTAGGATTAGTAATAGTTAGTCCCAGAATCTGAGTATCTTGAGCTGCCAATATCGTCACATTCTGACCTGCCCACGTGCGACTGAGGTAAAGACCGCCACCAATTATCACTACTCCTTCACCTCTAGCGGACTTGTTTCCCTGGAGAATCATGCCAGGTTTGAGTTTAAGGGGAAAGGTTTCTCCCTGTTCAACGGTGTACTGACCTGGCGCTAGGTGGATAGTAGCTAAGGGACGAGCTTGCTTTAAGGCATAGGTAATAGTTTTGAAGGGATTAGCAGTGGTTAGACCAGCGTTTTCGCTATCTGTACCTTGTTGAGAATCCACATACAAAACTTGCTTTATCGCTGGCGGCGACTGGCTAGGGTTCGATCTCGGTAAGGTACGAGTAGGAAAATTGTCTGGTGTTGGTCTACTTATCCTGCCAGATGAATCCCATTGCTCACAGCCTGTTACCGCTAAAGCCATTATTAATCCAGCAGCAACTAATACAAAGTTAGGGGATTCAGTCAGCTTATCAACTTTGTATTGCAGCATTGTCAAGGTTAGTACTTAACTCGATGAGAGCAAAATTTTATTAGTGTATTATAGCGTTTTTCATCACTATGAAAAACGCTATAGTAGTTCACTCTAGGCTAGTCAATTTCTTCAGCAGCACGAAGAATTAAATGACGCGCAACGGTTTGAATACCAGTATGCTCATAGTAGTTAGTGCTAGCGTCTAGAAATGCCGCCACATAGTCTAACTTGTCATCGGCAATTTCTACAAAACCCCCGAGACTGTCGGACAGTGAATCACGGCTTAATCCAACAGAGGATACTAGATTATCCATCCAGCCACCAACTGCATCAAAGGTTTGAGTAATGAATCCCTGTTTATCGCCATCTGGGATTGAGTCCCTGATGGCTTCAAACTCATCATTGTTGGAAAAGGATGATTGATCTCCTTCTTCAAGGGTATTTCGTACTTTAGACACGAAGTCTGCACCAAGAGGGATTACCCCATCAATACAAACTAAAGCTACCATCCGCATCAGAGCAGCTTGATCATAGTTTTCCCGGATAGAACTGGCAAACTCGAAGGGATTCAAGCCAACCTTGTGAATTTTGCTATGGGCAAGTAGTTCCCCCACCAATTTCAGACCCAAGTCAACCCCTTGCAGCTTGTCAGCTTTGGGAGTCAGTTTCTCTAAAAACGGGATCCACCTAAAGGTATCCCCGACTTTGTCGGCTATTGCCGCTGCTGCGATCGCTTTGTCAGTTCTGTCAAACTTTTGATAAATCCCAACGGCTTTTTGGTATCCCTCATTGGGGTCTTCGTAGATGGCGAGGGCGCGATCGCGAATTTTCGTAATCACCTCGTAATCCTCTTCCCCAGTTAGCTTGCGAATGGTATGGTTAAACCCCACTAGGTTTTCCCACTGACCTGGGATCACAAAATCCAGTGCGTTCAGGATTTTTACAGTTAGGCTATCTGTTGACAGTTCATCAACTAACTCAATTATTGATTTACTCATAAAAAAACAAGTTTGAAGTTTGGAAACCCCGTTTATGGGGGGCCAGGTCGGAAACACGAACGTCAAGTGCGGTTTTCACCCTGCTACCTAGCCTCGAAGGCTTGAAGCCCTGTCTAGGCAACAGCGGGGTGCTGACCTTAATATTTTCTCTAGATAGTTTCTCTAGATAGTTTTCGGTTAGTTTAACCTACACCATCATAACTATAACAATCCGATTTTAGTTGTGAAACTCTCCAAGACCGGAAGTGGAGCAACAGACCAGAAGTCGGGGAAGAGGGGCAATAATTTGACCATTGGTTAGTTGAGCGCAAATCAATTGGGAGTGCGCTAAGCGTGGGTTCTATTTAACTAATCGCTATCTTAAAAATTAATAATTATGAAGAGCTAGGGGCTCAACTCTCTAATTATATCATGTCGGGATAATTACCCTTAATAAAAATCTCCCGCATCTCCCCATCTCCCCACACTTCCCACACTTCCCAAACTTCCCACCCTCGCTCTAATTATGGGTATTCAACCTGACTTGATCTTATGGGGATTAACCTATTCCGGCAGAGGATGTCAAGGCTTTACGATTACCGGTGTTCCTATAGCCACCTTTTCAAATAAATCTCGGACATCTTTATTGAGCATTCGGATGCAACCGTGAGAAACAGCTTGTCCGACGAGTTCCTCAGCAGTTGTTCCATGAAATCCAATATAATTCTTCCCATTAGTCCAAAAACCAATCCAGCGATCGCCAAGGGGATTATTCGGCCCTGGAGGAATTACTTCACCTGTCCAAGGATGCTCCCAAGCTGGATACTGAAGCTTTTGGAGCACTTCAAAATTGCCTGTTGGTGTTTCCCAACCCGCTTTACCAATGGCAATGGGGTAAGTGTTTAGTACTTGAGCCGCTTGATAGACATAAACACGACGTTCACTCAATTTAATCACCAAACGAGTAATTTGAGTAGCCTCTGCTGGGATGTCTTCTTCTAGAGGAAGATATAGATCCAGGTCTCCAAGAAGTGGCAATTTTGGGGCTTCAATTCCAGGCAATTGATTTTGATGTAAAACCTCTTTGGTAGTAGCGTCAGGACTACTGGTTTTTTCAGAGGCAGCTACCTGCTGTTGCTCATGAAGTATTGGAATTACTATACTCAAGCAGAGTAGCATTAAGCTCCGAGATAGCAATTTACCTCTCACCATTACTAATTTTTTTTTATTTACAACAACTTTATAACATCACTTTAATATACTTGAAAAGCAACATTATCAAAAACGTTAACCCCAGGCCATGAGTGAGGTTTGGAGAAAACAATCTTAGTAAATAGACTGATAAACTATTCCGGAAATAATCTATTCTTTCAGTAGATTTTACAGTAGATCCGTTAATTTTAAATTCTTCGAGTAACAGAAATATCAATTAAGTTGATGATAAAAATTAAAAACTTGAATGTATGGACAGGGACTACTTTGTCACTGCTGCTGTGTACCCTTGCTATGGCTCCCGCTCAGGCTAACCCAATGGGTGAACACGCCCAAAACCGGATCCTCAAACAAGATCGGGGGCAAGAGCTTGACAAAGGTACTATCAAGAGTATCGTTGGCAATATGGTAAAGGTTAAGCTTGACAACGGTGACAGCCAAACTGTTTGGCTACCGACTTCCAAGCTCAGGCAATTGCATTTGACAGAAGGTAAGGAAGTCTTGATGGCTGGGAATCGTATCCTTAATGTTGTTAGTTCAAGTGATTTGGCGAGTTCAGAGACTCGGAGGGTTACCAGTAGTGTTACCGAGGTGTTAGAGTCTCTCCAACAGAGGCGTATCGAACGGATGAACCGTATTCGGAGAACTGTCATTTCCACTCCTGTACAGCCAACAGTGACAACTCCTCCTCGAACCCCAATTGGGCTACCTGTCAGAGCACTGTGGTAGCAACGGGTGCGCCTACCTGTGGGGATTTCCAGGGGGCTGACAAGATGCGATCGCATACAGAACTCAAACCATGAACGACTGCATTAACACAATGGTTGATAGTTAACGGTTGCCTTGATGCTTAACAAGGGTTTGTCATAGTAATGAGGTAAACAGGATTTTTTTCCAGTGCTCTTTTCCCTGCTCCCTGCTCCCTGCTTCCTGCTCCCTTCTCCCTCTATTCTCACAAAAAATCTTGCCCGGAGTGTTAACTCCGGGCTAATCAATAACGTCGATTAAAATGGGCTGATCATTACCTGATCTGTAATCCGATAATTCTATTTCGGAGCTACAATATATGGAGAGGAAACCCCTTGAGCCTTACCTGATGTGACCAAAGCCTGATAAAGCATAGAAACCATCTCAGCATGAGTAGCAGGCTGATTTGGTCTGAGCATAGTTTTTTCACTGTAGTTAACAACTATACCCGCTTCTGTTGCTGCTGCTACTTTCTCAATCGCCCACTCAGGAATGTCATCCTGATCTCGGTAAATCTTTAACGTTTCGGCTGGATTGGATGAAGGTTGAAGATCAAGACCGCTAATCAGGCTAACTAAAACCTGTACACGAGGAACTTTTTGCTCAGGACGGAACTCCTGTCCGGGATATCCTGACATGAAGCCGGTTTCGGTAGCTTCATCAATTGCTTTAGATGCTGATTGATCAGTAGGTTTATCCTTATAATTTACTCGTTGTCGCTTCTTCTGCTCTTGAAACGCTTTTTGAATTTGAGCAGCTAACTCTCCCCGTGTTACCTGTCTGTCCGGTAGAAATTCCTGATCAGGTAAGTTAATTAATACTTTGTCCTTGGCTAGAGGTCTCATGAAAGGACTTGCCCAATGATTTTTAGGAATCTCTGCTGGTTGAATGGAGCGGAAATCGCTAACATCTATAGGGATAGTTTGTGATGAGGATTGGGCTTGGTCAGGACCTGTGCTACCGTCAGTATTACCATCTGATCTGGCTTTGTCAGAAGCTGTGCTACCGTCAGTAGTGCCATCTGATCTGGCTTGGTCAGGACCTGTGCTACCGTCAGTATTACCATCTGATCCGGC
The DNA here is from genome assembly GCF_010672755.1 of Moorena sp. SIO1F2. NCBI lineage: Bacteria > Bacillati > Cyanobacteriota > Cyanophyceae > Coleofasciculales > Coleofasciculaceae > Moorena > Moorena sp. SIO1F2. Next base: position 12,631 of record NZ_JAAHFV010000110.1, on the reverse strand, counting down.
TTTGCCCTTGGCCATGGTGCGGTCGCGATATCCTGTGGATGAGTACCCTGATGAGAATAGCCCTAGGAATGGACTAGTTTCTGACTCCTCTGGTGAGTTACCTTGAGCTGACCCGAGCATTAAACCCGTGGCTGGATCAACTGAATATCCCCTGAACCAAGAACTCGTTCTTGATTTGGAGGATGAGGAGCGCGCAAATGATGAATTACCCCCACCCGTGATTGATTTAAGGCTTGGGAATAGTGATAGTTCTCCCGTTGACTCTGTTGACTCAGATGATGCAAAGGGAGACTCAAGGGATTTGAAGCTAAATTTTCCCCGGTTGCCCCTAGTGCCCCAAAACAGAATTAGACCAATAGTGGCGAAGGCTACGATAATTGCCAGTAATTCATCAAGGTCTAGAATTGGTTTGCGGCTTGGCTGAGGAGCTGTTGGGGGTGATGTCCGCTCGGACGGTGATTGATTTGTCATAGGATGGCTGAGATACAAATCTTTTGACTGCTGTCCCTGACTTTAAAGGGCAGGGATTGCTTGAATTTACCTAGATTAAACCATAGCTATGTTTTTCACAAAAGATTCAAATTTTCCAACCCCAGGTTAATCTTACTCCCCAAAATACTAGTAAACTTGCCAGTGCTAACCAATCACACCAGCGTAAACGCAGTTGATGCCACTCCACTTGATGCTCATTGGGACTAGTAAAGCCCCTGACAGTCATAGCACTAGCAATTTGCTCAGCCCGTAACAGCAGATTTTCCAGAAGCTTTTCCGCAACCATTAACCAAACTTGTAAGCTTCGGCTCAGACCGAGTTTTTTCCAGTTGATAGCACGAGTGCGTATGGAACGACCTAAATTCTGTACTTCTTCGAGCACTAGGGGGATAAAGCGCAAGGAAAGGGTTAAGGTGAGCAGAATTTCGGTAACCGGAACATTGAAACGCCGTAAGGGTTTGATTAAGCTTTCTAAACCTGCGGTAATTTCTTCTGGTGCTGTGGTAAGCAGAAAGAGACTGGAACTGTAAACTAGGATAAATAGAGTTGTGCTGATCCGGACCGCTAAATCTATTGAGCGACGAGTAATAGTAAGACTAATCATAGTAAACGCTTTACCACTCCAGATGACATAACGGTAGTCACTAGGTTGAGGTAGGGTGAGCTCTTGAGGTTCTGGAGGTAGTCTGACTTGATGGTCAATGGCCATACCATCTGGAGCGATCGTAGTGATCAGGAAGACAAAACATGCTAGCATCAACAACCAACCCATTTGCTGACGCCACACCCGCCAGGGAATCCTAGCTGATAAGGTGATTAGAATCAGTAAGGAGGATAGCCCGAGCCGACAGTAGGGATTTGCCAACAGGGGTGCGATCAGAAAACTGGTCAACCAAAACATCTTTACCCTGGAGTCGAGGTGATGCATCCAGGTGACTGGTTGTTCCAAGTATAGTCCGATAGGAAGCGATCGCAATAAGTCCATGTTAGTGGTGAGTGCTGAGTGGGTAGTAGTCGAGGGGGTCAGTTGTCACACGCGGGTAGCTCGATTGAGGTTGATTTGAGCTTCTTCTCCATCACGGACTTTTTTGCCTCGCCACAGTAATCGTACTGGTGTACCAGTGAAATCTAATTGTTGGCGGAACTGACGCTCTATGTAGCGACGGTAGTTCTCTTTGAAGCGTTTGGGGTCGTTGACAAACAGGGCAATCGTGGGGGGTTTAGTTTTTACCTGGGTACCGTAGTAGATTTTGCCCTGACGCCCTTGGCGATTGGTGGGAGGAGTGTACCAGCTAACGGCTTCTTGTAGGACTTCATTAATCACAGAGGTAGAGACACGACGTCCATGTTGATTGGCAGCGGTATCAACTAAATCCAAAATTGTTTCGACCCGCTTGCCTGTTAGGGCACTGACAAAGATGATTTCAGCCCACTCGATAAAACTCAGTCGGTCTTTAACGAGTTTTTCGTATTCATATATAGTGTAGGAATCTTTTTCGATAGCATCCCACTTATTGACTACAATTATCGCAGCACGTCCTTCATCCGCAATACGTCCTGCCAGTTTTTGGTCTTGCTCTGTCACCCCATCTATAGCATCAATCACCAGTAGCACTACATCTGAGCGGCGAATAGCTTTGAAGGCACGATTAATACCAAAAAATTCCGGTCCGTAAGTAACGTTTTTCTTTTTGCGAATGCCAGCGGTGTCAATCAAGCGATAGGTTTGGGCATCAGTACCCTTTTCTGGATCTGCTGACCGTTGTACTACCATATCAATGGCGTCACGAGTGGTGCCAGAAATTGGACTGACAATCGAGCGATTTTCCCCAGTGAGGGTATTCAATAAGCTGGATTTTCCCACATTGGGGCGTCCGACAATAGCGACTTTAATCTCTGGGATTTCTGGGATAGTGTCTACATTGGGCAGGTAGGTAACCAGCTTCTCTAGTAATTCTCCTGTACCATTGCCATGAATTGCTGAGACCGGGAAGGGTTCTCCTAAATTCAGTTCCCAAAACTGGGAGGCTAGGATAATTCCTTGCTGGGGCGATTCACATTTATTGACAGCTAGCACCACTGGCACATGTTGTTGACGTAACCATTGCGCGATCGCTTCATCTCCAGCTGTGGGTCCTGCTTGACCATCCACCACTAACACTGCTGCACTCGCTTCAGCCAAAGCTGCCATTGCCTGTTCTCGAATCAAGGGCAAGAACTCGGTATTGTCATCAAAGACCAAGCCGCCAGTATCCACAACCAGGTAGTCTCGGTCTTGCCAGAAAGCTGGGCGATAAGTGCGATCGCGGGTTACTCCTGGTTGGTTGTGGACAATAGCATCGGTCACCCCTGCCAAACGATTGACTAAGGTTGATTTCCCCACATTCGGGCGTCCGATAACTGCAACAATTGGCAGTGCCATAACTGGATGTCCTCAAATTGAGGAGTGTGAATGCTTTAGTCTTTAATTCTATCGCAGTTCTCAACTGGGTCAGGTACCTCGTCCTAGGTTTTAGGGAGTCGGGAGTCGGGAGTCGGGAGTCGGGAGTCGGGAGTCGGGAGTCGGGAGTCGGGAGTCGGGAGTCGGGAGTCGGGAGTCGGGAGTCGGGAGTCGGGAGTCGGGATTACTCAGGGCTGGGCTCATAATAATCATGACTCAAACAAGGTACAGCCATAATTTCCCCTTCGACGTCCCCTAAGATAACTTTTAACCCTGCACCACCAGCCTTAGTGCGGATATAGGCTAAACCAAACACTCCCTGGTCAGTTTCGGTCAAGCTGGTGAGCTTGCCCACTTTTTCCCCATCCACGGTGATGATGCTTCCTAGGTCAGTAGGAGCACTTAAGCGGATACCCCATAGTCGTTGCTTCACTCCTTTGTAGGTATTCAAGCGCGCAATGGTTTCCTGACCAATGTAACAGCCTTTGCTAAAGGAAATGGTTTGCCACAAACCAGCTTCGAGAGGATTGTAATCTTCTGTGAGTTCATGACCTGGCGCAGGGCGTCCCTGTTGGATACGCAACTGTTCCCAAACGCGATCGCCTATGGGGATTGCTCCTGCTGTGGTTAAGGTTTGCCAAACCTGGGCAGCATTCTCGGCAGGGCAAATTACAGTATATCCTGGCAAGGCTAAGCCACTCCCTACAGCGATGCGGACTTGATTATCCCCGAGCATCAGTTGCTGGTGACTAGCATCTTCTGCTGATATCTCCACACCCAACCCTGTTAAGAGGGCATTACTTTCTGGTCCCATCAAGGAGAAAACAGCATTCTCCTCAGATACATCCTGCAATTCCACTCGATCCATGGGAAAGATATAACGATCCAGCCACTCCATGATCTGCTTACGGCAATTTGGAGAAACTACCAATAGCACCGCATCTGCTAAGATATAGGCAGTAGCTAGGTCGATAGTCCGAGCTGTAGATGTAACAAAAACCGTCTCACAGCCTTGGCCTGGCTGTCGTGTTTGGAAGTCATTGGTGCTTTGATTGTGTAGATAGCGTAGTCGGTCATCACCAGATACTTTTATCAACCCCCAATGGCAACAATCAACCAACCCAACTCCCTGACGGGCTGCTTCAATCCCTGTTGCATCATTGCCAAAGCTTACTGGAATCATCCGTGAAGCCACCGACTCAAACTTTGCCCCAGCCAGGCGCTGGACATCTAGCAATTGGTCATTTTTCATTATAGCAATTCTACGACTTGTGAGGTACAAATATCTTGGTTTTAGGGAGCAGGGAGCAGGGAGCAGGGAGCAGGGAGCAGGTAAGAGAAACCCACCCCTAGCGCCTGTGTTCAAACTCGGAGATCCCCCGTTGGTCCCCCTTAAAAAAGGGGGACTTTGAGTATGGCTCCCCCCTTAAAAAAGGGGGGCTGGGGGGGATCATAATCTTGCGGAAAACTTGGAAAACACGCCCTAACCCCTCCCAGGAGGGGAACGCAAGAGCCAATAGTCAAAAAAATCTGTGTACCTCATGAGTCCTATAAACGCTATAGTATTTAGTCATTAGAATCTACCTGTGGCAATCCTGCCACAACTTCTTCTACTAGCTGTTTGGCTTTAGCATCTAGACACTGCCAATCCACAACACCAGCCTGATCAATCAGCATCGGATCAATTTCTACTGGCTGAGTGTCTAATTCAGACTGGGTTGGTCTATAGTCACGAAAACAGACTTGAAAACACAAATCCCATAAATTAATGGCAACTGAAGTATCTTGATGTGCTAAACACAACTCATAGCCCGGTATGGGTGTAGTAACGTTTTTATAGGTGACTTTCCAGTTTGTTGGCTCCAACTGTCGCCCAATTTGGTCTATTATACGAATAAACGTAGGTTGCATCAGCACTTGAGCTTGTTCCCATGCCAGGGTATCCTTAAATAAGGGTTTCATTAATTCACTCCCAAACATCCCTTGAAGGGGGTTATTATACCAGACATATAATAAAACAGCAATTATTCACAGGCTATCCGTCGCTCTTAATACTATACCGATAATCGTAAGCATTCAGCGGTCAGCGGTCAGCGGTCAGCGGTCAGCCTTTAGCGGTCAGCCCTCAGCCCTCAGCCCTCAGCCCTCAGCCCTCAGCCTCTAGCTGATAGCCTCTAGCTGATAGCCTCTAGCTGATAGCCTTAAGCATAATGCTGATAACTGATAGCTGATAACTGATAGAGGAATGCTGATAGCTGAATGCTGATAGCTGAATGCTGATAGAGGAATGCTGATAGCTGAATGATAATCAGAATAGAAATTGGCACAGTCCTGGTCAATAATACCGATCAGCGTATGTTAAACATGAGACAGTTAGCACCCTGCACCCTTTGTGGGGAGCTTTAAACTTCCTTTTTGTGAACTCTTAGGCACATCAATCCTATGTTAGGCAAGTTACTGGACGGGCGTTACCAAGTGACTCAAGTCCTCGGTTCCGGGGGATTTGGCAAAACCTATTTAGCCAAGGACACGAAGCGTCCAGGTAACCCAAGCTGTGTTGTTAAGCAACTTCAGCCTCCCAATGGCTCTCAGACATTTTTAGAAACTGCTCGACGCCTATTTAGTAGGGAAGCTGAAACCCTTGAAAAGCTGGGAAATCATGACCAAATTCCTCGGCTACTTGCCTACTTTGAAGAAGACCATGAGTTTTACTTGGTGCAACAGTTCATCGAAGGGCATCTCTTGAGCCAAGAGTTGTCCCCTGGTCACCGATGGCAGGAAAAACAGGTGATTGGGCTATTGCAGGAAGTCTTAGGTATTTTGGAATTTGTCCACCGTCACGGTGTGATTCATCGCGATATTAAGCCCGACAACCTGATCCGACGCACGGCAGATAAAAAGTTAGTGTTGGTGGACTTTGGTGCAGTTAAGCAAGTTCAAACTGAGCTGGCTAGTGCCTATAGACAAACTCACCATACTGTGGTAATAGGCACTCCTGGCTATATGTCCAGTGAGCAGGCTTTGGGTCAGCCCTGTCCCAGCAGTGATATTTATGCCCTAGGGATTATTGGGATTCAGGCACTAACTGGAATGGTACCAGATCAGTTTCAGGAAGACCTCAATACTGGTGAAGTAAACTGGCAATCCCTGGTGTCAGTGAGTGTAGGATTGGCGAATGTCCTTACTAAAATGGTTCGCTATCAAGTCAAAGACCGTTACCAGTCGGGATCGCAGGTTTTACGAGACTTACAGAAATTGAGTACTAATTCAAAACCGTACTCCATCAATTCCCCGACCTACTACTCAATTCACAATATCCCTACAGTTGAAGAAAACTTCCCACCGGAGCAAGTACCAACCCCGTTCTCAGAGCAAAAAACTTGGGACGCAAATGTTGATAGGGGTTCTACTCCAAATAAACCAGCACCTTCTCCGTTGCCTCCAACTAAGGCGGATAGATCGGATAATTTGTCTCTGATCATTGGCACTGGCATTGCCCTAGTTACTTCCTCGATAGCTGGTATGGTCTACTCGATGCGTTCTAGCTCTTGGTCACCACCTAGAATAGCGCAACCAATTCCTAATAGGAGTACACCCAATCGCCGTCAAGCTCCGGTGGTATATGAGCCACCAGCCCCAGCTGCCCCAGGTAATTGCCAGGTGACAGGTAGTAGGTTGAATGTGCGCTCCGAGCCTAACGGGTCAAAAGTTGGTAAGCTGAATCAGGGAACCAGTCTGGTTCTAACTGGTAGTGGACAACCTGGCTGGGTAGAAATTAGTTCACCGGTTAACGGGTGGGTGTTTACAAATTTGACTGACTGTGTATCGACGGTTGAGCCAGTGGTGGCAACTGCTCCCAAGAGAAACGTTCCTAAGAGAAACGTTCCTAAGCAAAAAGTGTCCCCAAAACCTACACCTGTCGTCAAGAGGGCTCCATCACCACCACAGACCCGTCAGCCAACACCAGCACCACCGGTTGTTGATAATGGCTCACTAATTTTGGCTAGAGCAGTGGAAAACTATCAGGCAGGAGATATCAAGAGGGCAATTGCGATCGCACAAGATGTTCTGCCTAGTAGTGCCGCTTTCAATGGTGCCCAAACCAAAATTGACCAATGGCATAATGAATGGGTATCCTTTGAACGCAAATTTGATCAGATTCAACAAGCCTATGAACAGGGTCGGTGGCAAGATGTGTTGAACTATGCTCAGAACAGCAATTTGCCATCAGGAGGCTATTGGCGTCAGAAGTTAAATCGAATCATTGCTGAAGCTAGGCAGCAACAAGCTCAAGTGGAAGCTAAAAGAAAGCAACTCGCTGTACAGAATCAAATTGGCTCTAGAGCAAACCAAGCGATTTCTGGGTCACAACCAGACTTAAATAAAGGTATTCAAAACAATTCACAGCCTGCTCCAAGACCGGTTTCTATTGCCACACCATTGCCTAAACAGCCAGTGGTTACCCGAAAGATAACCACTGCACCACCACCGTCTCAATCTACTAAAATCAAATATTACGTGATACTCAACGACGGGAGTTCTAGTGGTTTAGCAAAAGCCAGGAAAATTGTCCCTGGTGCTTTTTTGGGTCGATTCCCACAAGGGTCTCGAATTCAGATGGGAGCATTCAAAAACGAAGCCAAGGCAAATGCTTTTGCTAACCAACTACGTCAACAAGGAATGTCTGCTTCAATCTATAGACCTTAATCGTTTTGTTGAACGCGTAGCGTGGCCTTTTGGCCAAGGAAAACCTGTGACCCTCGATGGGTTGATTTAGTATGGGTCAGCATATGGGAAACCAGAACTATGGTCTGCTGGCGTCTCTGCCCATGCCCGGTTTGATTGGAAAGAGGATGTTTACGAAATAGCCGAGGAAAGAGAAACTCCCATCCAACGGGTGGCGACTGACCTGCCATAGAGTCAGTTAAATACAGACGAAGCACACAAACGACCAAACTCATGTACCACCATCACCAAGTAGGTAGGGATTTCCGACAATGCATCTGTTGTGCAACCTCACTTGTGGATAAAAGGGCGTACTGGCCTTTTGGTACTGTCGGCGTTTGTCGCGCCTAATGCTGGCTGCATATGTCTAGTAGCGTTAACAAAAATGAGATTTTCGTTGGATTATATAGAATTATCGGCAAGATCAGACTTCTTATAAGCATATAAAAAAGGTTTGTTTTTTTGATCCGATATTAGGTTGCGTACGGTGACTTTGGTCGCAGGGCAAGGGTCCGAACAACGCCGGCGGGCATAAACATGAGACCGGTTGGGTCGTGTATCCATGGTCGAATCGCCCCGTCATTAGAAATACTCTTTCGAAGGCATAGCCATTGCACCCAGTGACCGGCGTGATATTATACCGAAACTTAGACGAGTTTGGCCATAGGATAACCGGTTCATGGCGTGGAAAAAAATCCGTTGACTAGTAGGTGTGGATGATGTGTTTATGACCGGTATGGGTTTTTTTTGTGGTATGAAAAGGTTTTCCCATCACCCAATCTATATTTCAAATGTCCCCACGAGGGATAGACATGTATATGTAACCAGGCGTTCTTTTCAGGAGTAGGCGAGGTATTTTCCGGTGTGGAGCCATGTAATGGTTCGGGTGAGCCGAATATTTCAAGGCGGTTGTATTACTTAATCCCCCGCATTGGTTAAAGGCCAGTACGCGACGGACGACTAGATTTAGGGTGCGGATAAAGAAGAAAAGGAAACATGATGCCTGGAAAAACAAGGAACAGTAAAGTAGATTATAGGGGTGGGTAGGGTTGAGTAAGCGACCACGACCCTACCCCGTTCGACCAATAAACGAATATCATCAGTGGGTACATCAAATGAAGACAAAAAATCAACCGTTAAGAGGGGAAAAAAGAGAATATCACCGAAAACCCCATCAAAGGCATGCCGTTCTTTGGCTAGTGGTGGTGCTGTGCGCGTTCAGTATGCTTGGGACCCCATCATCTGCCATGGCCCAGAATCAGGTAAACAAAAAAGATCCTTGCGTTATTACGAAAACCGACCCGTTCTGTGTGGAACGACTATCGCCCCAGGATGAGATATCGGTGAGAGGAAGGGATCAAAGTGCGGGAAAGGTTTTGTGCTTTCATATGCAGTTAACTGTCCCCGAGAACCAGATCTGGCAGGACGCAGTGGTGAGATACTTGAAAGCAGAGGTCCCCCCGAGGTGGATAGAAGAACCGGTGAGCAAGGGAGAGCCATGGTATCTTTACGCGAATGGGCTCTGGACAGAGATCCGCATAGTGAATAAGGGACCGGCACCGCTCGACTTGGTGGCATCGGGCGTTTACCGAAGTCGATGAAGAGGCAGATAACCAAGACAAGTGCGTCCGAACGTTCGTAGGGGTAAACCGAGGCGGTGGGTCGAAGCGTGGTCCACCAACCCAGGCGGTGGAAAGGGCCATGGATAAGGCGTAGTTTAACAAGTCTTACCTATCCATAAGCCCCATCAGGCCGAACAAAACACCAGAGAGAAAAAGAGGTACCCGGAAACGGGTGTGAGTTGAATCAAAGGAGAGCTCACCCAGACCCCCAGGTTGACCCTGAACAGGGTATAAGACACTTTAGGCTCAACCGAAGGGTTACACAAGAGTGAAATCCCCTCAGCCATTTCGCCGATATCCCACCTTTCACCCATCGCCACCAGCGTTGAAAATATGCCTCAATGCGCTCACTGGGCGCACAGAGCTCATAAAGCCGAGTCATATTTTCAAGCATCCGTTCCACGGTCTTCCGAGCGATTCCTAAACCCGAGGTCGAAAACCAATAGCCTAGCCACCACGTCAAAACCAACAGGAAATATCTTGGGGGCAAATGCGTACGCACAAGATGTTCTCCGATACTTTTTAGCTACCAAAATCTACAAATCAGATTTTGGCTCACTAATGCAAGCTGGATTTTGCCAGCCAGGGGGTATCTCCCAAGGCTTTACCAGGACTATGCCCGGCTTAGCGCATAAATTTGATTCCACTATTTACAAAAAACGCAACCCTTAAACCCTTGGTTTTCGGCTTTAATGTAAGTCGCAAAGTATCTCTAATGAAACTGAATCTATGTTTAAAGTCTAACACATCTTTGTAGATAGTGCAACATTATTGGAGAAAATCCTTAACAGTTGCCAGCCCTAGTAGTGCCGCTTTCAATGGTGCCCAAACCAAAATTGACCAATGGCACAACGAATGGGTATCCTTTGAACGCAAGTTTGATAAGATTAAACCAGCGACTAGAACAGGGTCGGTGGGTTGATGTATTGAACTATGCTCCGCAACAGCAATTTGCCAGCACATTGGCGTCAGAGGTTAAATCGAATCATCAATGAAGCTCGGCAGCAACAAGCGTGCATTAGAAGCTCAAAGAAAGCAACTCGCTGTACAGCAATCTTATTGGCTCTAGAGCAAAGCAAGAAATTCAAAACAATTCACAGCCTGCTTCACGACCGGTTTCTATTGCCGCACCATTGCCTAAACAGCAAGTGGTTACCGGTCATAAAACTACTGCACCACCACCGTCTCAATCTACTAAAATCAAATATTACGTGATACTCAACGACGGGAGTTCTAGTGGTTTAGCTAAAGCCAGGAAAATTGTGCCTGGTGCTTTTTTGGGTCGATTCCCACAAGGGTCTCGAATTCAGATGGGAGCATTCAAAAATGAAGCCAAGGCAAATGCTTTTGTTAACCAACTACGTCAACAGGGAATGTCTGCTTCAATCTATATCCCTTGATCCAGACCCAGTTATGGAATCGAGCTGACGAAGGAAAATAGACTTTTCGTAATAATTCGTAATATATTTGAGATACAATGGGATGTCGATCTGTAAGACTATTGTATCAGGATAAAAAACCCCGCAATGAAGACTAAAACCGTGTGAGATTTTATGATCACCATGGTACAGGGGTAAAAAGAACCCGACGGGAAAAAGTAAGGATAAAAAAATACATATGGGTCATTTACGATCTTTAGTGGTTCTACTGGTAATAGTGCTAATGCTCACGATGGGAATCGAAAGGAAAGCATGGGCAATAGATCAGGAATATATCTGCGATTTTGGCTCAACCTATTATGCTTGTGGTCCGATGGTTCTTAGTGATGATAAAGTGTTACTTAAAAATCGGGTCCATGGCAGAGTCAAGGTGATCATAATAGCCAAAGAAAGTAGCCAAGTAGAGGTGTGGAAGGAAGGTGAAAGTTATACCCGTGTAGATGATGGACATATTCTACACCGTGGAGAAGAAAAGGAATATTCGATCACGCCGGAGTGGCATTATGCTACGATCCGCGCAATTGAAGGAAGTGTGGTGTTTGCAGGAATTGGATCAGAATTAGAAGAGCAGTTAGGTATAGAAGCATACAAGAATATAATGAGACAATACTAACGAATTTGCGCTTGTATCTGGGGTTTTTTCTCATGCCACCATCGTCTGACCTGCCAGACATCGGCTATAGGCGTGTAAAGGCTCACTAATTTTGGCAAGGGCAGTGGAAAACTATCAGGCAGGAAATATCAAGGGGGCAAATGCGTTCGCCTTTGGCGTGGCCTACGGCCAATCGCACAAGATGTTCTCACGAGATGTGCCGCTTTCAATGGAGCCCAAACCAAAATTGACCAATGGCAAAATGAATCGCGTTGCTCGTGGAATGGAATGATTTTAAGAGTTTTCTGGAATGGGCATATTCCGTGGAACTGGCATCTTGTGTAGAACTGGCATCTTGCCAGTTTCCTCCTTATTTTCGGGCGTTGCTGAATTATAGAATGAATGCGCGACCATCTAGTTTTATTAAAGCCCCCTAAAATACCCCAATTCTGGGGCAGGGCTGTTTCATTCTGGATCTAAGTAACGAGTTTAGAGGCTTTTAGGCATCCCATACCTGAATTATCGAAGGCTGAAATGACGTATCCTTATCAATGCATAAAATATTTTAATTTAGAATGAAATAGCCCTGCTCCCTAGTATGGGTGGTAGTGCAAATTGGAGTAAAAGGGTTTGCCGGAGATGTAAGTACAAAATACCGAAAAAAATTATAAAAAAAAGAAATAAAAAGAAATAAAAAGATTGTACGTGGTATGGTTGAAAACGAAGTACTAAAGAGAGAATCAGAAAGGAATGATAAAATATATATCTTACCTGGTAATTACCCTCATGGTAGTGGTGGTAACGATAAGTGGAATAGCTTTGCCTGCCCAAGCGGACATGTACAATGATATAACTTGCGACCTACGCAAGCAAAGTGAATGTAATAAAAAACTGACCCCGTTCGGATTAACAATTATCCCACCAAGGAAACAAGGAATATCTATAGAGGTGAGTGAGGGAAAGTGGGAACACGAAAAATAGAAGATAGCGATCAGCGAGTTAGGTTAAAAACAGCAGGAGGAGTATGAGATAGAGTATGGTCAGCCCCTCAGACTTGAATACGGGACAGAGGTAAAACCGCTCCAAATTATCAAGCAAAGTGATGTCAAAGCAGATGTTACGGTGAAGACCAAATAAAGCAATGGCTAAAGTATGAAGGTCAGCGGTTTACGCATCTTGTCAATAAACCTGGGGGGGTTCTCAATAAACCAGGCATTATTGTGCTTATTGACAATGGCTTTTCAACAGATAGTGTTTTTTAAATTAACTAAACACTATCTGTTGAAAAGCCATTGTCAATAAGCACAATAATGCCTGGTTA